>JAFDDS010000320.1 GCA_019310745.1 Deltaproteobacteria bacterium
CACTCTTTACCGAGCCCTTATCGCTAAGTCATTTGCCACCCATCTGAAAAATTGTTATCCTGAAGAGGCCTTTGTTGCCGGATTGATCATGGAGATCGGCCTCCTTATCCTCTTTGATCTCCGGATCAAGTTTGATACTGAGGCACCCCCCATCAAACTGGAACCCCTTGAAGAGCTCTTAACCTGGGAGAGAGATCGTTATGGGATAGATCATCGACAGGTCGGTGAAGCGGCGCTTAGATGCTGGAAGTTCCCAAACACCATCGTCCAATGCCAATCGCTTTACGGGCAAGCCGCGCTATCTCAGGATGCCCCTTTGCTTGCAAAGATTTACGAGCTGTCAAGAGAGTTTTCGGGTCTAATATCCCAGGGGTCTGCCGGTTTTCACACCCCATTTAATGATGCTGAAAGATTTCTCGAACTGAACCGGGATGTTATTAATGATATCCTCCTGGCAACATTCGATCAGGTTCAGGACATTGCGGACAACCTTAATGTGGAATTGAACAGGGAAAGGGATCTCATGGAAATCATGGAAAAGGCCAACAAGGCCCTTAGTCAGATCTCAGGGAAGATGTCAGAATACCAGGAGATCACCGACCATGTATCGCTTCCCTCTTTTGATTCTTTAGATGAAAGAAAGGATATTGTGGAACATACCCTCCAGGCTGTGGCACACGAAATCCGCAATCCCCTCCTTGCCGTAGGTGGTTTTGCCCGGAAATTATCGACTTCCCTGGATCCTGCCTCAAAAGGAGGCGAATATGTGAGGATTATCCTCGAAGAGGCCTCAAGGCTGGAGAAGGCCCTTTTCGAGATGACCGGTAAAAATAAATGAAAGGAGTTCTATCTTTCATGATCCCCACTGTTATTCGTAGGACTGTAAGATTGTTGATATTGATATGTATTAAGTCAGGACCTGATACTCAACAATCAGCGTTAGATTGAATGGTACAGGCCCCTGGCATGATTAAAATTAAGTAATGCATAATTACCGGGAAAAGGATTAGACCGATAACTAAACTGGACAATTGAAAAACCAAACTTTTTTTGAAAAATTTGGATAAAAAATGAAATATTTTCCTGATATTGCCTAACCGTTTCAACTGTAACTTAATCTCATCTAAATCCTTAGAAAGCCCTTCAGCATAGGTAAAGGACTTCCTAAATCCATCAGGTGTATCAAGAGTTTTCACTATAGTCTTAATTTCGTTAATTTTGGCCTGAATAAGCCTTATTGATTTATAGGGAGATCTAATCAGGCTTTTATAAGGAAAATTGTTGGTGAAAAGAAGATATTCCCCACAGCGATGATTTAATTCATACAGGACTTCATATATCTTCTTACTCCTTTCTTTTATGCTAACCTCGGCAATAGATATGATCGAATGAGCGTAGTGAGTAATGTCTATATATCCCAGGTAACTGTCAGTTTTTGATAATTCCTTGATCTTTGACCAGATTGATTGGGCTTGCTCTATCTCTTTCTCTTCTTCACCTATTACCCTTTTTATCCTTTCTAACTCCTCCTGTACCTTTGGCATGATCTCATTTGCCTCTTTTTTAGCCTGGGCAAAAAGCCTTTTTAGTTCCGGATGAATGATATCATTAAAGGGTGCAAGCTCGGGGTCAATTAAGGCATTGACATAGTATTCAGGTTTTTTCTCGATAAATTCGATTAATCCTGATAGTGCTTCTTCGCTCAGTCCTTTCCGAAATTTGAATACAATGTTTTGATATATAGCTTCCGGGCATTGAGGATACAAAAGAATTATCTTTTTTATCTTTTTTTCGGCCTCTTTGGTATCATTATTCAGATCATAGAGGCGAGAAAGCAGGAAAAGAAGATAAATTTTTTGGGGTTTTGTTGTTGCACAACTCAGAGCTTTATCAAAATAGTCCCGAGCCTGGAGCAAATTATTTTTTTCTATATACAAAAAACCTATAGCGCAATATACTTTATAATCTTCAGGATCTTTTTCCATGTGGTCTCTGAGAAACACTTCTGCCTGGTCAAGTTTGGAGACCCGAATACAATCTTGCCCTAACCAGACAAGACCTCCCTTGGCCTTATGAACCCCCTTTTTTTTTACCTTTTCCCAGTCCTCGATATTGGAACCCCAGATGGTTCTAAAAAAACGGAGCTGAAAGACTGACTTCATTTCATAGAACCCATAATAAGCCAATAGATTAGAAGTTGTTTTATGATCCGTATCTGTTCCGGAAAGATAATGATAAAAGAGTCTGTTAATTTTATCTAATGAAAGGTATCCCAGGTTTTTCAAGGCATCTGTTGTTTGCATTAACTGTTTCGATGGGCAGTATAACGGCAGGTGCCTCTTATCACTGCAATAATAGCAAGGTGGATTGTTACCCTTAATTAAAGCATTCTGGTACCGAAAGAGTATCAATTTGTTTCTTTGATGGTGTCCATCCGGGATAATTTTATAAAAAGCCTGAGGTTGTCCAGAATCAAGAGGAGGAATGGTAGAAAAATGGTGTGTAGCGCTTACGCATCTATGAGCATCCGGAGAAATATAAATTTCGCCTGGATCAATTTCATCCCAATTCACTTCAAGGGCC
>JAFDDS010000034.1 GCA_019310745.1 Deltaproteobacteria bacterium
AAAATTGGTGATATTTATCATGGATATTTCAAGGACACGCATATGGAGAAGAAAAAAAAATCGACCACCTCTTTAAAGAGAGGGCCTCGCAATGTATTGCGGGGTAAAAAAAATAATAATTTTGTGCAGCGTTTATCAGACCATGGCAACCCAACAGGGTGTACCCCTATGAAATAGGTAATCGATACTATTTTTGCAACATCTGCTCTGCCTATAAATTTTGATGATATGAGGATCTGGAAACTCTGGGATGGTGTGGTTGGTAAAAAGATTGCGGAACATGCCAGACCCTTTTCGATTAAGAAAGGGATATTACTGGTCATGGTTACTGATAGCATATGGCTGCAGGAGTTAGAGTTCAAGACAGAAAGCATAAAAGAAAGACTTAATAGTAAGCTTCAAAGAAAGGCTATAAAAAAGATACGCTTTCGAGTAGGTATACCGTAAGAAAGGAAGGTAATAAACAAAAAATATTATTTCTATTGTGCCACGGACAACAAACAACGGACAACCTACACTACTGAAAACTGCCCCTGCCCAAATAGTGGGGGAAGTATCTTTAGACCAGATTTTCCACGAACTCTTCCTTCAATCATTGCAAGTTTGGCATGAGAGTATGAGTTCGGAAAGACAATTTGAAGCCTTTTAGGCTCTATATCCTGGATTCTCATTTTTGCAAAAATCTCCGCCAATCTATTTGCTGGATAAATCAGGGCCAATCTACCCCCTTCTTTGAGAAGCGCCTTACCTGCAGCCAAAATATCATCTACCTTAGTTGATAGCTCATGTCTGGCAATAGCCTTGCTACAATCAGGGTTAATTCGGCCGCTTTTTTGTCGTCTATATGGGGGATTACACACAACTATATGCGCAAATGCTGGACCCATAGGGAGGTGTCTCAGATCTCCACGGATTATTGCCATTTTTTTCTCTAATTTATTAAGCACAATATTCCGCTGAGCTTGAGAGGCGAGCTCCTCTTGAAGCTCAAGGCCGACAATAAAGCCCACTTTTCTTTTGACAGCTAGAAAGAGGGAGATGATTCCACAGCCGGCACCGAGATCAACAACAACATCCTCACTTCTAACAGAAACAAATTCGGCTAAGAGTAAAGCATCAACAGAAAATCTATACCCCTGCCGAGATTGGATGATTTGCAATTTACCATTCAAAAAACTATCTATTGTCTCATTTGCTTTCATGAGCCACGTTATAATTGTTTACTGTCTGGGGGTATAGACAGTCTCATAGGGATCTATTTTGTTGAATACCAGCCCACTTAAGATCTTGGGATGAAAATAGGTGGATTTCCGGGGCATTATAAGGGAATTTCCTGTTATTTCCAGAATCTGCTCTATTTTTGTGGGATTCACTAGAAATACCATCTGATAATCTCCGGAGTGGACTGAGGAAAGAGCCCCATTGGTGTTACTCTCATATTGCATTATTTTTTCATTATCCAGATCATCCCTTTTAATGCCGAGTATTCTTTGTAATACAAGGCGAGATAAGACCAGAACATCAAGTTTCTTGATTGAGGAATGTACATCATCACCTATCTCTTTCCTGGCCTTTGATTTCAAACATAGTAAGTAGTAATTTTCAGCCCCTGAATGGTAAAAACCGATAACAGCAGTGTTTTGGCCATATTTTTTTAATTTATCAAGAAAAACCCTTGTTACGGCTTTCTGGGTATTTGCTGAAAAAGGAAAGGTATAAACTTCAAACCATCTTTTAGCAGAGGAAAGAAATTTTTCTATCTTAAAATCCGGGTAGAACTTAAATAACCGGTGAGATGGTAAGATTGTCAACCCCTTATCAGTTATATTGGTCAAATACATCATGACATATTCATGCACCCTGTCAAGCTCATGGTTGCCATGCCTGGCCCTCATGAAGTTTCTAAAATTACGAGCTGATTCATAGCGATGATGGCCGTCAGCAATTATAATTGATTTTGATGACATCTTTGTAATGATATCCTTTATAATTGAATCACTGGTGATCTCCCACATCTTATAGTAATATCCATCGATGTCCCTGAAAGATAGTGCAGGAGGAGAATCAGTTATTGTCGCATATATACTACCAATTATATTGCCCTCATCCTCATAAAGACCAAACACCGGGCTAAATTGTGCATTGCATGCCCTCATCAGCCTTAGCCTGTCTTCTCTATGATAAGAGAATGTTCTTTCATGAGGCAAAATAACAGATGAGTCATTTTCTTCTATCCGTATCAGGGCTATAAATCCCCATCGAGTCTTTGTTTCTATAGTATCTGGCGATTCATACTCAATGGAGGTAAGATAAATGGAGGGAAATGGATGTCGAACAAAAACCTCCTCTGATTCCCATCTATTCAATAGATCTGCTGCCCTGGTATATCTATTATCCCAATCAGAATCACCCGTCTTTCTCTTTCCCAAAATAAGTCTGACAATATTGTAGGGATCCTCGTCGTAGTAGGCGTCCTGCTCCCTATCTGAAATGACATCATAGGGTGGACACATGATCCTCTCAATATTTGTTATCTTATCAATATTATAGGTTATTCCTCTGAAAGGAGCCACAATAGCCATATGTACAATTCCTTGATGTCAGCCCTAATAGCGCTTTACTTTTAATTGTGTTATTCTGTAAATTATATTTATTATTATAGGATTAATGAGCAAAAAACAATGGGAGGAAACAAAAAAAATAATACTATTGTCATAGAAGGCGGTACCCTTTTGTCAATGGTTGATGGGGAAGAGCCCATAGATGATCCGAGGGTAGTTATTTCTGGTGATAGAATTGCGGAAGTCTCTGTCAGCAATAATAATTCTCTTCCTGAAACAAATGAAATTATCTATGCCACGGATGCCATAATATTACCTGGACTCATAAACACCCATTGTCATTCTCCTATGACGCTCTTCAGAGGTATGGCAGATGATCTTCCCCTTAAAAGCTGGCTCTATGATCATATATTTCCAGCCGAGGCAAAATACATCAATCCTGATACAGTCTACTGGGCGTCTCTTCTTGCCTGTGTGGAGATGATCGCATCAGGTACTACCACATGTATTGATGGTTACTTCTTTGCCGATGAGATAGTCAAGGCACTACATAAGTCCGGAATGCGTGCCCTTGTGGCTCAGGGTGTTATTGATTTTCCTGCTCCAGGTGTTCCTGATCCTAAAAAAAATCTGGATGTTGCCTCGGCCTTTTTAGAGAGATGGATGCATTTCTCTGATCGTATTATACCAGGTATTTTCTGTCATAGCCCTCTTACGTGCTCGGAAAAAACATTGCTGAGGGCCCAGGAGATATCCACTCAATTCGATCTCCCCCTTCAGACACACCTGTCTGAAACGTATGAAGAGGTCACAGAAATAAAGCAAAAGACTTCTGTAAGACCAGTTTTTTATTTAGATGAGCTTGGCCTTTTAAAAAGCAATTTAATTGCTGCCCATGCCATTTACCTGAATGAGGAGGAGATAGATCTTTTGGCTAAAAGGGAGGTAAAAATTGCCCATTGCCCTGAAAGCAATATGAAGCTTGGCTCAGGTGTAGCACCAGTAGCACAGATGCTGGAAAAAGGTATTACGGTAGGCATTGGAACAGATGGTTGCGCCTCGAACAATAATCTTGATCTTTTTTTAGAGATGGATACAACGGCAAAACTGGCTAAGGTAGCCAACCTTGATCCAACTATTATTGATGCACGGGCTGTACTTGCAATGGCTACCATTGGAGGAGCCAAGGTCATTGGATTGGAAAACAGAATAGGAACCATCGAACCAGGAAAAAAGGCCGATATTATTATCGTTGATACACACAGCCCTCATATGACACCCATGTATAATCCATACTCCCAACTCGTATATTCCGCTACTGGGGGAGATGTGAGAGATGTTATAATAAATGGGAATATAGTGTACCGAGATAGACGCTTCACAAACCTTGACAGTGCAGAGATTATGGATGAAGTTACCAGACTCTGCCGGCGGATAACTGTTTGAAGATAGATGGTAGCATGCTCTTTTATATGTAAAGTTTCTCAGGAGGCTTATGAAACCCTTTTCCTGAGAAGATTCATTAAATTCCCTCAGCTGAAATGAGTTCTGCTACAAAACTTCCGACTATAACTTTACTCCTCATTTTCACCGGAATTTTTTGCGTATCTGCTGTGACCCATATTTCCAGTTTAGCTTTTTTGCTTTTTTCAAATACACCACCAATATGCTTTAAGTCAGGCTCCACTAAAAAGGTATCATATGTTCTGTTTGCTACCGTGATTTTTTCTCTTTTTATTACAGTTGCTTCCCCCTCCACACATTTCTTTCCATCAGTAACCGGGATTTGGAGCTTTGTACCTACTTTGAGATCATAAAGGCGAAAGGCATAAAAAACAGACAGCGGGTCAAATGAACCAGGTTTTATCAAAATGGGTTTCCCCTTTTTCCCTTGGTTAGAATAGTGAGTTGTTTGGTTTTCCCAATTGAACGTAACAACGACATTTTTTTTACTTTTACCTTTTTTCTGTTTCTTATACAAAATTGAGTGGGTCATCACTGTGTCTGTAAAGGCATCGATTCTGTCACGAACCTTATAGAAAAAATCTATAAATGGGTACGTTTTTGCAATCATCACAAAATGATATGATGTAACACCCTGTATGGTCTCTATTGGAAGTATTTCAAGAACGGCCTCTCCAGCTGGGAGAAAGCTCCATTTAACCTGAAATGTCAGTTTTTCTCCAGGATGAAAAGGAAGTGTTCTCTCAAGGGCTGTAACACGTTCTGCAAAGCCGAGCGTCGTCATGAATACTATCGCGGTGAATATTACAAGCGATTGCACTCCTGCTCTAAGGCGATGACTATCCATAAATAATACTTTCATGCTGTGTCTCTTTTTATCTCCCATAACCAGTGAGCCAGTAGTAAGAAGGAAATTGCTTGGAAAGCAGTGTAAAGTATGATAATAGGCGAAACCTGTATTTACTTTTTTTTTAAAAAATCACCTCAAATGAAAATGCAATTTTATGAATAATCGTCTCTGTCTTGTGCATTGAAAAAGGAGTATACACTGAATACCCATGATAAACAATGACAATACACATCACCTGAATTTTGAAGACAAAAAAATCACTCTTATCGGGACAGCCCATGTTTCAATTGAAAGTGCTGATTTGGTACAGAAGGTCATTGAGGATGAAAAGCCGGATATGGTGTGTGTGGAACTCTGCGAATCCAGATATCAATCGATCATGCAAAAAAGCCAATGGCAAAACACAAATCTTCTTAAAGTGATCAAGGAAAAGAAGGCCTTTCTTCTCTTGTCCAATTTGATGCTCGCCTATTTTCAGAAGAAAATTGGACAGAAATTAGGCATACGGCCAGGGGAGGAAATCGTGCGAGCTATCCAGGTGGCCAAGTCGGTAGGAGCCCGTATTCATTTAGCTGATAGGGATATACGCACAACCCTATCAAGGCTATGGCGTTGTATGGGCCTGTGGGCAAAGATAAAGTTGTTGTTCCAGTTGGTTACTTCAGTCGGGGAAATGGATAGCATCAAAGAAGCCGATATTGAGGAGATGAAAAAGAAGGATGTGCTTGAGATGTTTCTTTCAGAAGTCGGAAAATCTTTTCCTGAAATACGGCGCATTTTGATTGATGAAAGAGACCAGTACCTTGCTCATATGATCAGAACTGCACCAGGCAAAAAGATTGTTGCAGTAGTCGGAGCTGGACACATTCCAGGGATTCAAAGTTACTGGGAAAGACATATAGATTTGGATGCACTGAACCAAATCCCTCCTAAAGGTAAGGTCTTCGGTTTCTTGAAGTGGGGTATTCCCAGTTTCATAGTGTGTTTGATTATTTTGGGTTTTTTCTATGCTGGAAGCTCCGCTGGCACCGATATGATTAAATGGTGGGTTCTGGCAAATGCTATCCTGGCAGGGCTTGGTGCAGCGATTGCGCTGGGCCATCCGTTAACGATTCTGTCTGCAATTGTCGCTTCACCCCTTACATCCCTCAATCCAATGATTGCAGCAGGTTGGGTTGCTGGTCTGGTAGAGGTTTTTCTAGGGAAACCAAAAGTCAAGGATTTTGAGAGGTTGTCTGAAGATATATCTTCCCTGAAAGGTTTTTGGAAAAATAAGATCACACGGATTTTATTGGTCGTGGCATTTACAAATATAGGGAGCTCAGTGGGAACTTTTGTCGCTATACCTCTGATGGTCAAGGTGTTTGCATAGAGACAATCGCCTCATGTTGGGAGTGATTCTCGGCATCTCAGTTATTAGCAATGATAGGTTCTTGCCTTATTCAAGGAAAAATTTTATTATGTATCTGGTTTGAGAGAAATGAAGTCGAAATCTAAAAGTAAATCCCCATTACGCTGGTATGACCCGATTTTTTTGAATATACTTCCTCCGGTGGTCACTTTGTTAATCAAACTTCTGTTGTACTCCTGCCGTGTAATTAAAGTGGAGGGAAGGGAAAAGGAGACAGAGGCCTTAGCGCAGTCGCAAGGAAAAGCGGTGTACGCTACCTGGCATCAGCGGGTCATCTTTCATGGCCGCCACCTCGCTCATAAAAATCTGACAGTGATGATCAGCCAGAGCCGTGACGGAGAATATGCTACTCGGCTCGTGAGATTGTTTGGTCACCCAAATGTTCGTGGCTCATCAACAAGGGGAGGTTCTCTGGCCCTGAAAAAACTGACACAAAAAATCAAAGAAGGCGGCAGAGGCGGTATATTGGCAGACGGGCCCTTAGGCCCTGCCCGTGTAGCTAAAATAGGAGCCGTTATTATGGCGCGTGAGACCCAGGCTCCTCTTATCCCTCTCACCTGGGGGGCAGACCGATGCTGGATCATAAATTCCTGGGACCGCTTTCTGG
>JAFDDS010000035.1 GCA_019310745.1 Deltaproteobacteria bacterium
CCCCCCAGGAGAAAAGTTTCCCTTGAAAGAAAAGATAAAATCATTTCTCGGTATGGGTGAAACACTGGCTGTTTTCATCCTGGTGATGGGGGGGCTATTTATAGGACTTTTTACGCCCACTGAGGCCGCTGCAGTGGGCGCCTTTGGCGTTCTTTTTGTATCACTCATCAGGCGACAGCTTACGTGGCAGGCCGTTGTGAATGCCCTCTACGAAACCCTCGGCACATCCTGTATGGTGATGCTGCTCATAGCCGGAGCTGTTGTCTTTGGCAAATTTCTTGCTGTTACCAGGATCCCTTTTGATATCGCTACCTGGGTTGGTGGATTTGACTTACCACCATATATTATAATGGCAATAATTGTGTTCATCTATTTTATTGGCGGATGTTTTATGGACGCACTTGCCTTTGTAACCCTCACTGTTCCCATCTTTTTTCCTGTTGTAATGGCCCTTGGCTACGACCCGATTTGGTTCGGCATCATTATTGTGATGGTTACCGAGATGGGTGTTATCACTCCACCAGTAGGGATTAATGTCTATGTAGTATTCGGAGTAGCCCGACGAGTCATTGGTGAAGTACCCCTTGAATCCATTTTCAAAGGTATAGTCCCTTTCCTGCTTGCAGTCATTGCTGGTGTTATTATTTTAATGATTTTTCCTCAGATCATTCTTCTTTTACCAAACCTTATGTATTAAGGAGCATCTGTTGATGGTGTCAGTTGTCCGTTGGGAATAACCCTACAATCTATTAATTCCAACGGTTGAATCAATTCCATACACACTATTTTAGGGCAGGTCTTGAAATTTTCAGTAGGTATCTGTCTTTAGAAAATAGGGGCCATATAAAGGCAATAACAAAATTCATGGTAATGGCCTTCCAATTAGCCATAAAAAATAAAGATGAGCACTAAAAAAATCAGTCTAAAGAGATTCAAAGATAAAACAGCAAGGTCTTTGAGGATATAAAAAATGAATTATTTTTAATTGACAAAGGGCTGTCAATTATGGTTTCTAAAAGTATGGTATAAATTTATTTAATTACATTTATTTTTTAGTAGAGGAGGTGGTTATAAAGGAAGTTTATAGTAATTGGGTATTTCTAAACAGATTTTCATTAACTTATTGAGGAGGGAAATAATGAAAAAGAAAGGTTTGCTGACTATACTGTTTGCTTTTTGCTTTTTATTCTCCCTAGCTTTTGTACCATCTACTAAGGCACAAACCATCAATCTTACCTATAGCAACTTTTTTCCACCTACCCATGGCCATGCAATTCAAGGCGCCAACATGATAAAAGAGATCGAGAAGAGGACCAACGGTCGTGTCAAGATCTCTTACTTTCCTGGAGGGACTTTGACCAAAGCACCGGTCTGCTACGATGGCGTAGTGAAAGGGATCTCCGATATCGGAATGTCATGTTTTGCATATACAAGGGGTAGATTTCCCGTCATGGAGGCAGTGGATCTTCCGTTCGGATACAAAAGTGGCAAGGTTGCAACCAGGGTTGCATATGAATTTTACAAAAAGATGAATCCTAAAGAACTCCAAGATGTAAAGGTACTTGTTGTTCATGCCCATGGCCCTGGAATTCTTGCTGCCAAAAAGGATGTCAATTCTTTGAGTGATATAAAGGGAATGAAAATTAGATGTACAGGCCTTAGCTCAAAGCTTGCCAAATATCTAGGGGCTGCCCCGGTAGGTATGCCTCAGGGTCAGGCCTATGAGGCCCTGCAAAAAGGGGTAGTTGAAGGTACATTCGCCCCAATCGAGGTTCTCAAGGGGTGGAAACAGGGAGAAGTGATAGATTATGTGATCGAGACCAAGGCCCTTGGCTATACCACTGCAATGTTTGTGGTTATGAACAAGAAAAAATATAATTCCCTTCCCCCTGATATTAAAAAGGTCTTTGATGAAGTTGCTGAAGAGTGGGTTGATGTGCATGGAGATGTCTGGGACTCTGCTGACCGAGCAGGTTTAAAATTTGTGATAGAGCTTGGTAAAAACATCCATGGGCTCTCACCAGCCGAGGAGAAAAAATGGGTACAGTCTATTAGCCCAATCATTATTGACTATCAAACAAAGATGGAAAAGAAGGGTCTTTCTGGAAAAAAGGCTGTGAAGGTTCTTAGAGACTTGGTTGCGAAATATAATAAGTAAGATTTCAAAAGACCAAAATTGAAAGCATATAAAAGGGGTGCCAGGATTCCTGGTACCCCTTTATTTCACTATGCCCCTATCACATAAGACCAGGTAAAAAGAGGACTATCTGGGGAAAGGTTAAGAGAATTGCCACACAGACCAAAAGAGCAAGGACAAAAGGGGCAACCCCCTTAAAAATAGTCTCAAGTGGAACATCCTTGGCAATACCGTGAACCACATATACATTTACCCCTACCGGAGGTGTAATAACACCCATTTCAGTTACGAGCACAATTGCCACACCAAACCATATAGGGTCAAATCCAAGGGCGGTAGCTACAGGATAAAAAATAGGAATAGTGAGCATAATCATGGCCAGCGCATCCATGAAACATCCACCAAACAGATATATAATAACGATTACTCCCATAATGGCATAGCTTGGTAGTGGGAGTGTGCTCACCCAATTTGCCAAAATAAAGGGAATCCTGGTAATAGCCATGAAGTGGCCAAAGACAACTGCCCCGGTGACGATCACCATGACCATACAACTTATCCTTGTTGAATCCATAAGGGATTCAAGAAATGCCTTCCACGTTAAGCTCCTCCTTAAAAGGGCAACAAGCAAGGTAAAAAAGGCACCCACAGCCGCTGCCTCGGTTGGTGTAAATATCCCAAAAAAAAGACCCCCCATCACAAAGGCAAAAATAACCAAGGCCTCCAAAACCCCTACAAAGGATTTCGCCTTCTCTTTGAGTGATGTTTTTGGTCCAGGAGGGGCAAGCCCTGGATTCAGTCGCACCCGTATATATATAGTAAGAATGAATAAAAAGGCAAGCAGTATACCTGGAAAAATTCCTGCGGCAAAAAGCTTCCCAATAGATTGCTCTGTCATGATCCCGTAAACAATAAATATAACACTCGGAGGTATAAGTATACCCAGGCTTCCCCCTGCAGCAACCGTACCTGTAGCCAAACTCATATCGTATTTGTACCGTCTCATCTCTGGTAGTGTTACAGTTGCCATAGTGGCAGCGGTTGCGTTTGTTGAGCCTGATATAGCAGAAAAGCCTGCGCAGGCCCCAATTGTGGCTATGGCCAGGCCTCCCCTAAAATTGCCAATAAATACCTACACTGAATCATATAACCTTCTGCTTATTCCAGAATGGAAGGCAATCTGTCCCATAAATACAAATAGTGGAATAACGGTTAAGCTATAAGAAGAGAATGTCTCAAATACATCTTTGGCTAATAAAGAAAGACCTGCGGTAATGGTAACTATATAACTGAAACCAAGAAAGCCGAGGAAGGCCATAACAAAGCCCACTGGCATCTTGGAGAAAAGAAGGATTACCAGGATGATTATGCCAATTATACCTATTGTGGTAAGATTCATTTATCTTTCACATTAGAGAGAGCGTTTGCTAAATCTACAATAAGGACCAGACAGACAACCGCTGCGCCCAGGGCCACTCCGTATATTATTGGATAAAAAGGTAGCTCCAACGTTAATGAAACCTCACCTGCCCTTTGGCAATCTATACCATACAAAATACTCTGCCAGGTAATGAGGCCAAATAGTATGATTCCAAAAATTGATATGAAACTCTCAACGATGCCCTGTAACCTTTTAGGAAACATCTGTACAATAAGGCTTACCGCAACATGACCCTTCTTTGCCAATGTATGGGCCATGGCAAAGGAGACAGCCACCGCCCCTAAAAGGGCGACAATCTCGTAGGTTCCAGTGATGGGCTTGCGAAAAAAATAACGCAAGAAAACATCGACACAGGTAAGGGCCATCATGGCAAAAATTGCCACGGCCGCTACCATATCTAATCTTCGAGCCAACAAAAGGGAATGTTTCTGAAAAGGGAACATATAAGCCTCTTCGCAGAATATTAAAATAAAGGTAAGCTTCTTAATAGCTATGAAGGCTTAATAACAGCTGAGTAAAAAAAGATCAATTTAAAAAATTTCTGAAAATTTTATAATTGACTCGAAAACATTCCTTGCCTATACTTTAAAAGAAAGATTGTTAAACTTTTGATTGCAATTGCTTACAATCTTGCTTACCCTGTAAATTAGGACTTCTGGCGGCCTATTAAAGGATTTAGCAGAATAAAACTTCACACCACTTGCTCTTTGGGCGTACATGTTAGTTCAATTTCAAAAAAAATTTGAGACGGGAAAGGAGGTGACGGCATAAGAGGAAAGGAATATATTTAACCTTAAGGTAAAAAAGGAGGCAGCTATGGAATCGACGTATAAGATTATTGAGCTTGTAGGGACCAGTCCGAATTCATGGGAAGAGGCTGCAAAAAATGCTATTACAACAGCCTCAAAAAGTCTTAAGGACTTAAGAATTGCAGAAATCACCAAGTTAGATCTGACCATTGAGGATGGCAAGGTCGTAGGTTTCAGGACCAGGATTAATGTCTCATTTAAATATCATGATTAAATTTTTTCCTCATAAGATGGCCTGGAACAATTATTTTCAGGCCATCTTATTGCAAATGTATGTTTCGCTTTATCTTCCTTACGGTAAAACACTTACCCCGATTGGATCTACATTGCATTCAAGTATCCCCCCTGTTTTAGTACCTTTCAATATGTGAGTCCATATTTCTCTTACCCTTGCTATCGCATCAATCTCGCCAAGGGCCCAGACAGTCCCACCACCTCCTGCACCTGTAAATCTGGCACCACATCCAGCTTTTTCAGACTCCTCAATAAGTCGTGTAATTATTGGCGTGAATGCCTCAGGGGTTAGTTTCTTTCTTATTGCAACCTCTTCTATGAGCTCTTGAGCTCCCTTGTTCCACCTTCTCTCCTTTATGTGCAAGGCAAACCGGTTGACAATATTATTCACTTCAATCCATCCAGACCTTGTCTCTCCTCGTAAAAATTTCTCTATCCACAATCTATTTATCCTGGCCGACAGATGTCTCTTGCCACTATAGGCAACAAGGATCCTTTTTGAGATCTCCCTTTGCCCATTCTCATCAAGAATAGATTCTCTCGTAAATAATCTTTCTCTCTTGGAGTAATTCCAGGACCACTTATTCACGCCACCAAAAACCGCTGCCCCCTGATCCTGCAATCCACACATCCCACCATTGACTGCATCCTCCAAATGATATGCCAGATGGAGAATGTCTTTTTTTTTAATTCCATTTTCGTTCAACAAATCTTTAACCACAGAAAATGCCTTCACGGTTGCGACAGCAGCAGTACTCGATCCTCCAAGACCTGAATTAACAGGAGAAGTTGATCGTATTTCTATCTCCAATCCGTGAAACCGAAAGAAAGATGCAATGGCAAAAAAAAGGCCAAATTGTGAATTAAAGGGGGCTTTATCAAATGGGTATACCTCGTGTGTGTCAAAATTATCTGAAGATATTCGGACCCACCCTGATTTGTAAGGCAAGAGAGTCACATATGTTCTTAGGTTAATAGCCAGATTTACCGTTAGAGGGTCCACCCCCTCCAAAGGAAGGGCCAGGGCCTTAATATCCCAGGTACCTCCAGAGTCAATCCTGCATGGAGCTGAAGCCATTATTGGTTTTTCTAAGCTCTTTAGTAATGATTCCAAAGATTTAGGCATTACTCATGACTCCTCCCTTATTATCTATCTCACAATTATCAGATAATACCCATAATGAAACGCCTTTTCTACATAAAAAACAAAAATGTCTGAAGGTTTATAAGCAATCCCCACCGCATATGTCACCATATGAAGATTCTTTAGGCTAACACGTATGTTCCCTGCAATGTGAGACAATGATGAAAGGAACTAACTGGCTCATCAAAAATTCTGCTTAATGCATATTTCCTTTCCTGCCTGAAACCTTCCTCTGACATCTTGCACATAACAGTATACTGCCAAACAAAGATGAGAAAAAAGCTGGTTGATATTTTGATTAGTGTATGTATTCTATACCTTATAGATATTTCAGGTTTTGGCACGCTATACGTAACATATCCTGCTTTATCTAGTTATATTGATGGGTTATATGGTGTTATACTGCCTGTCTTTTTCATGAGTGTCAAGTCATAAATCCATCACCTCCCATCTTTTCCATTACCACCTCCATGGCCTTGAAGTAATCCCTTTCCACCTTACGGTTCGATACCTTACAATACCTTTGTGTGGTCTTGATCCTGGTATGTCCCAAGAGGTCCTGGATGGTGACGATATCCGCATCGGCATTAAGCAGTTGGGTGGCCATGGTGTGTCTGAGATGATGAGAAGAGATCTTCAAGTGTGCCATTCGCGCATAGTACTCCATCCTCTTCTGGATGCCTCGCACCGATAACGGCTTCCCTTTATAAGGGCCCTTCTCAACAAGGAAGAGCCTCTTTTCCCTGCTGGGAGGTCTTACCCTTAGATACCTCACAAGGGCATAGTATGCATCGTTGCTGATATAGACCACCCTGTCTTTCCCTCCCTTGCCATTGTGAACATAGATCCTTCTGCGTGTGGGCTCTATGGCACCAAGTGTCAGGGTAGCTACCTCTTCCACCCGCAATCCACATCGAAGCATCACCGTAAAGATAGCGTGATCTCGAGGTCTCTTCACCATCTCAAAGAACGTGCTCACCTCCTCATCCCTCAGATGCCGTGGAAGTGGTCTGGATAACCTCAGGGTATACCCTCTTTTCACCGGGTTTTCTATAGGTACCTCCTCCTCATCTGAGAGGTAATGGTAAAATCCACGGATGCTA
>JAFDDS010000036.1 GCA_019310745.1 Deltaproteobacteria bacterium
CGGTCAGCACGGAAACCCTTCGCGCCTTTACAGAAGATGAATACCGGAAGATCATTGCTGCTCTTCCCTAAGAGCAGTTGTTTGTGAACTCTGGTAGAAAGCCCTGGTGCGCCCCCTTGAACATATACCCCTTGGCAGGTTAGTGGCCTGCAAAGGGTAAATAGAGCCTAATAACTTCATTCCGGATTTCTGCATAGGTTTGAGACGAAAGAGTACATAACAGCTATGGATCTTGCAAAATAAGAAACCGATAAGGTTATGATTACTGTATCAATACTGAAAAAAAATCAGATTGATAGGATATTCTGACTATGGCACGTATGTATAAGTCAGAGGTTGCTACCAGATACCACAGGATACATGAACCCAAGGTCGAATGGTCTGCAGGTACGAAAAGGATAAAATTTAGGGCGATTTAAAAGCCTTTTTCTTTACAAAAACAGGTTAAGCTCCCTTCACTTCAACTCCACCTTGAGTAAGGCGTCACGCCAACGCTCCTTTAGGGCCTGGTATTTATAGGGTTGTCTCTTTGTGGATTTGGGCTCAAACCTGAACTATTTACTAATAATTTGAAGGCCCGGATGCAAAAAAGTTATGGGGATACTGTCACTGTAAATATTTTTACTTTTGGGGGAGGATAACGACAGGGCTGTTAATCTCAATAAGTTGACAATCCGAGAAAAACAATGAAAGAAAGGGGATGAAGAATGGAAGAACTCAAAGTAGTGGGCAAGTCTGTAGAACGAAAAGATGGCAGGGTTAAGGTCACTGGCAAAGCAAGATATGCGGGAGACCTCGTGGCACCAGGCATGCTGCACGGTAAGCTTTTAAGAAGTCCCCATGCCCATGCCAAAATACTCAACATCGACACAAGCAAGGCAAATGCACTTCCCGGTGTGATGGGAATAATTACAGGGAAAGATTTTCCGGGCATCCCTTATGGCGTTCGACCTGATATAAGGGACCAGCTCCCCATGCCCATCACCAAAGTCCATCATTTTGGGGAAGGTATAGCAGCAGTGGCTGCGATAGATGAGGATACTGCAGAAGAGGCACTCGATCTTATTAAAGTAGACTATGAGGAGTTACCCGTCGTTTTGACGGCCGAAGACGCACTAAAACCTGATTCTCCCCCGATCAATGAATTCAAAGAAAGTAACATTGCCTATTCTTCAGATTTTAATTTTGGGGATGTGGAAAAAGGCTTTAAGGAGGCAGACTACATCAGAGAAGAGAAGTTCAGTTCCCAGCGCGTAACAGTAGGTTTCATAGAACCGCATGCCTGTCTTGCCGAAGTAGATCCGACGGGCAGGATCCTTCTTCAGGGTTCCAAGCAGAGCCCCTATATCACATGGCGTCATATGTGTCGGGCCTTGGATATTCCTCTGACCAAGCTCAGAATTGTTAACCCCTTTGTTGGCGGTGCATTTTCCGGAAAGCATGATCCTTTCGATGTCGATTTTGCAGCAGTAAAACTTGCACAGAAAACAGGACAGCCTGTAAAGCTTGTTTTGAACTATGACGAAGTTCTTGCTGCATACAGACAACGGAATGCCATGAACGCACGATTGAGGCTCGGCGTAAAGAAAAATGGCGCTATTACAGCTCTTGATGCCGAATGTGTTCTTGAGGGAGGCCATATCTGCGGGATCGGCCCTTTTAACATCTATTACTTCGGCGCCTTTCTGAATATTCCATACAAAATTCCGGCCATCAAGTATCATGGAAAATTAGTCTATTCCAACAGATCCCCTTGTGGCACTGTAAGAGGGCAGGAGATTGTTCTGGCCCAGTTTGCATTGGACTCGCTTCTTCATATGATGGGCGAGGACATTGGTGTTGACCCTGTTGAGATGAGAATGGTGAATGCTGTGACGGACAACTGGACGACAGCAAATGGGATAGTGGTTGATGTTTCTGGTCTTTCAAGGTGTATAGAAAAATCTGCCGAGGTAATCAAGTGGAAGGAGAGCAGAAAGGACAGACAGAAGGGGAGGGGGATCGGTTTTAGCTGTGCATCCCATCCCTCAGGTCCAAGGCTTGGCGGACATTTTGGCTCTTCTGTCGTGCTCAAACTGGTGGAAGACGGGAAAGTCATTGTAACTCACGGCGGGACTGAGATTGGACAGGGATGCAATACAGTTTTCTGCCAGATGGTGGCAGAAGTGTTGGGTCTTCCCATTGAAGATGTTATGCAAGGTGTGAGCGATTCAGATACAACGATTTTTGATTCAGGCATGTTCGGAGACCGGTGCACATTCTGGGATGGAAATGCAGCTATATTAGCTGCAAAAGATCTCAAGAAACAGCTTGCGGCGATTGCTGCAAAACAATTACATGCCGACCCGGAAGAACTTGAATTCCAAAATAAGCGTATCTTTTTCAAAGGAAGCCCTGAAAGGGGAATAGAATTTCTCCTTGCCGTAAGGAAAGCATACTATGAGGAGGGGACGCCACTTTACGGCAGAGGTTATTGGGCAGCAACGGACATTGATATTGTTGATTGGAAAACTGGTAAGGGAAATTTGGCCCACGGCTTGGATTTTATTGCCTCAGCCATTGAGCTGGAGGTCGACGAAGAGACGGGCAAAGTCACTCTGATCAAGGCTGCCCATGGTGATGATGCCGGCCAGCCCATCAATCCTCTTATGTTGGATGGACAGGTCTTGGGTGGCAGTACCCATATGATCGGCCATGCGCTCTATGAAGAGTCCCTCTATGATGAAAAAGGACGTGCTCTGAATCACACCTGGCGAGATTACAAACAGCCCACTAGTATGGATGTCCCGCTTGAGGCTGTGGTGGAACACATTCACACCCATGACCCCTATGGTCCGTTTGGCGCCAAAGGCGCGGGCGAGGCGAGTTCTTGTTCCACTCTGGCGGCCATTGCCAACGGGATCTATGATGCTGTGGGAGTGAGAATAAGGGATCTTCCTATTACGCCTGAAAAAATTCTGGAAGCTCTAAAGAGAAAAAAGGAGGGATCAGCATGTTCATAAGAAGATTGCCAAAGTTCGAATATCATGCGCCAACATCAGTGGCTGAGGCTTTGGACCAATTGTCTCTATACGCTGAAAATGCCAGGGTTTTTGCCGGAGGGACAGATCTTTTCGTGTCTATGAAAAAAAGGGAGGTTACCCCTGAACATCTTATCAATCTGAAAGGGATAAAAGAACTGAAGCATATCCACTATCATGTTGCGGATGGCCTGAGGATTGGTGGACTCGTGACAATAGGAGAACTGGAACGTTCAGAAATTATAAAGAGTAAATTTTGCGCCCTCCAGGATGCTGTTAAGGTCATGGCTTCTCCTCAGATACGAAACCTGGGTACCATAGGAGGAAACCTTTGTAGCGCTCTTCCCTCTGCAGATACTGCGCCTCCATTGATAGCGATGGGTGCATCAGTAAAACTTACAGGAAGTAAAGGGGAAAGGGCGGTTTTAGTCGAAGAATTTTTTAAGGGGCCAGGGGAATCAATCCTCGAACATGATGAAATCTTGACCGAAATCCTTATACCCAGTCCGCCCGAGAATAGTGGGGGGAGCTATTTCAAGCTCATGAGGAGAAGTGCAATGGATCTGGCCATTGTGAGTACGGCTGCCTTTTTGATGATGGATGGAAATAAAAGGGTCTGTAAGAATGCATGCATTGCCCTTGGGACTGTAGCTACAACGCCGATTAGGGCATCTAAGGCAGAAAAAGTCGTCACCAAAAAGGAAATTGATGAGGATCTTGCAGCAGAGGCAGGGAAGGTTGCTGCACAAGAGGCAAGACCTAGAAGCAGTATCAGGGCTTCTGAATCATATCGTAGAGAAATGGTAGGGGTTCTTACTAAAAGGGCAATCATGGAGGCTTACAAAAGAATTATTTATGATTCTTAATTTGTGAAAAAATTTAACATTTGAGGGGTGAGGATTATGAATGAGGTTGAAGTAGAATTAAAGGTGAATGGAAGGCACTACAAATTAAAAATTGTTCCCTGGAGAACCCTTGTTGAGGTCTTGAGGGAGAACTTGGGCCTTGTAGGGACAAAAAAATCTTGTAATGAGGGGGAGTGTGGCGCCTGCACGGTGATTATGGATGGACGAGCTGCAGCTTCGTGCCTAGTGCTCGCCATCGACGCACAAAACAAGGAGATACTCACTATTGAGGGTATGTCTGAAGGTGAAAGACTCCATCCTATTCAGGAATCTTTTTTAAAGCATGGGGCAGTTCAATGCGGGTTTTGTACGTCGGGAATGGTGATGTCTGCTAAAGCGCTTTTGGACGAGAATCCGAATCCAACGCTGGAAGAGATCAGGCGGGGAATTTCCGGGAACCTATGCCGTTGCACTGGGTATCAACATATTATTGATTCAATAGAGGCAGTCGCTGGATCAGGGGATAGGGATTGAAGCTAAACTAGCTTTGATAATGTTCAATTAATTGCCGGAGAACTCGACAAAAAATATTATCCCCAAACTTTGAATGAAGATCGCTTCGCTTATAGTTGTTCTCGTCTGCAAGCTTGGACCCTCCCCGTATGGGAGGGTCAACGATTTGGAATATTATAGAAATGGTGGAATGCCGGAACCATGGCTGAAATAGAGTCAAATTAGCGCCGCTAGAAGCGGTGGCTTGTTTATATTTGTCCTGGAAGGCACCCTGGTTTTCGTGTTCTAAAGTGAACTAAAGCTGGATCAACGATTCTGTCTCTTTGACATATTCATTCATATTGTAATATCGGGGACAAGGATGCCAGAATAAAACTAAAACGTCTTTATCCGACATTGGATAGTTGACATGACACTAGGAGCTTTTCCGAGAATTTAAAAAAAATTTCTTCTATACCATATATAGTATTTTGGATTTAAATTAGTCAAAACATCATGCAGTTGAAATTTAAAGATTTCTATTTCCGGACAGCCTCCTAAGTACGTATTAGTTTTCGTCTGGGACCCACATTGTGTTCTCTGTAGCATGATGAAATAACTAAAAACATAACAGAAAGGGAGAAATAGAAATGTTGGAAGGTTTCGTCCCATACCCAGAATCATTTGTAGAGAAATATACCGAAAAGGGATATTGGGTTAATAAATCGCTCGGGGAAGAATTTGATGAATTTGTGAATAAATACAGTGTCCGGGTAGCACTTGCCTGTCAGGGTGAGTATGTCACCTATCGCGAGTTAGGTGAAAGAGTCAATCGTTTGGCCCTCCATTTTGTTGATATTGGCTTGAAGACCTATGACAGGGCCATCTTCCAATTGCCTAATGAACTGGAATTTGTATATTGTTACTGGGCTTGCACAAAAATAGGTGTTATACCGATTTCTGCCCTTCCGCCCCATCAGGACGCGGAAATCTCCTTTTTTTCCAGGTTTACAAAGGCCAGAGCGCATTTTATTCCTTCAGCTTTTCGGAAATTTTCGCATCAAGAGCTGTCCCGGAAAATCCGAAAAAAAGAACCGACCCTTGAATTTACCTTCGTATCAGGGGATGGGGTAGATCATGACTTTATTTCAATTACAGAACTGCTAAATGACAAAATCGAAGAACGCATTCCGGTTGACTCTTTAAAGGAGTATCGCCCTGACCCCATGGAACCGGCCATATTTCAGCTATCAGGAGGAACGACAGGGGTTCCCAAGATCATCCCAAGGACGCACAATGACTATAGTCTCAATTTTAAGCGGGCCGCGGAAATAACAAATGTCAGCAAGGATTCGGTAATAGGGATAGCCATTCCGGTTAATCATAATTTCGCCCTAAGCTGCCCCGGGTTATTGGGAATTCTCTATAATGGCGGAAAGGTTGTGCTGATTCCTTCCACAAGAACCAATGATGTCTTAGCAGCTATCCAGAAAGAAAGAATCACGATTATGCCCACTCCTCCTGCTCTGTTAATACGATGGATGGAGGCTGAGGAGCTGTCAAAGTACGATATAAGCTCCCTGGACGTTGTCCTTGCGGGGGGCTCAAGATTGAACCCTGAAGTTGCAAAAAAAATAAAGCCCATACTGGGCTGTGATTATCACCAGAACCTGGGAATGGCTGAAGGCATGCTTTTCTGGAGCCGAAGAGGTGACTTGGAGGATATCCTTTTAAATACCCAGGGCGCGCCCATGGTCGCTGATGACGAGCTCAGAGTGGTCGACCAAGGTGAGAAGGGAGTTCCTTTTGGAGAGCCCGGGGAACTATTAGTTAGAGGGCCTTACACCATAAGAGGGTATTACAACTCAACAGAGTATAACAAAAAAGCCTTTACTAAAGATGGTTTTTATCGGACAGGTGATGTGGTGAGGCTATATAAGGATCGTTATGTGAGTGTCGAGGGCCGAATAAAAGATACCATTAACAGAGGAGGGGAAAAGATCAGTGCGGAGGAAGTCGAAAACCATATCCTTGCCCACCCTAAAGTCGAAAACTGCGCATACGTTGCTATGCCCGATCCCGTGCTGGAGGAAAAAGGATGTGCCTTTGTCAAGACAAAGGCACATCGGAAATTATCGTTCGATGAACTCATTGCTTTTCTCCAGGAAGAAAGACATATTGCGGTCTTTAAATTGCCTGAACGTCTGGAGCTTTGTCAAGAATTTCCCATGACCAAGATTGGCAAAATCGATAAGAAAGAACTCAGGAGAAAAATTACTAAAAAGTTAGAAGAAGAAGACAAGAAATAGACATAAATAACCACGAATCGAGGCATTTGCGATCTAGCAGATTGGAAGTGATCAAGTCGGATATGCTGACCACCGCCAATTGCGAGAAGACCATGAAGTTTTTGATTCTAATAGGGAAAGGATAATCTTTTTCAGACCAGCAGACATTATCTTCTGGGAGAAGGCCTCTTCACGCC
>JAFDDS010000321.1 GCA_019310745.1 Deltaproteobacteria bacterium
CTGGGATAATGGAATTGTGATTAGGATGGCCAGAACAATAAGAAAATAATATACTTTTTTCATGATAATTCTCCTCTCCTTGAAAAATTAAATACACATAAAGGATTCGCTTTAGTAAAATTCATGCTGTAATCAAAAGGAACTACTTACTTTATATTATATGCTAGTATAAATATTTTTTAAATGGAAATATTTCAATATAATTAGAAAAATGATAGAATTTCCAAAGAGTCGCTGTTAATAGACAGATAAACTTTTTATTATCGAAGAAAATATCATTCCAGGCACGAAATATTATGGAGAAAGCAGTACTTGGCTGCCAAAGCGCTCAGATAGTGCTGAAGAGAGTGCGTCTACTGTTTCCTGATCAGAGAATTCTACCATAAGTTCACCTCTTCCTCCTACAACTAATCGACCATGTGCTTCTACTACTACTGCCACGTCTGATGGTTCTACTGTCCACCAACCACGAGTGCGCATTAGCAACTCCCTGCCTTTCAAGGGTTTGGGTGTAACAAGATCAATAGTCCGAAACCATGCCTCCCATCCGATTTCAGCTGGAGCCCTGATAACCGGTGTTACCGGATCATGGTATATACGGCAACGGCCAAATAAGCGTAACCTGATCATTGTAACGTCTCCCTGACGAGTGTCTCTACCGTTTCATCGTGAGGAAGGCTGTTGCTGGAAATCTTTACACCTTCATCGCCGATAGCCCGTGCAAAGCAGTGCATATACATGGCGGCAATTTTTTCTTCATCTAAGATAATATTATCGTGATTAGCTTTGGCCCACGATCGCTCAAAGAAATTCAGGGCCGCTTGCCTCCAGCCTCTCACGCGCTTATCAAAGAAAGAAATATTTAAATTCCCTAAGAAATTTCTCTGGGCAATCTCCATGCGTGAGAAGACTCGTCGCATAGTCTGTACAGAGGGGTCCTGACCCCAGTCGTGTTCAACAGCCATCAGACTTCCCCTTATTCATTTCTGAATCGATTCGTTGTTCCCTTTCCTTTTCAAGTGGAATAAAGGCAGATGGTCCTGCAATTAGGTTAAGACCATTATTGAGTCTCAGGATGTATAATTCAAACCGAGATTCAGTTTTTTCAGTAACTACACCTTCTATTCCCCTATAACCCTTGGTCATTTTAACTAAGGTCCCTGGTGTGAACATTTTTCTTCCTCTTTAAATCAGGGTATTTGCTTTTTCGTACGATTGTATGCGTGGTTATCGATTAAACCGATTTGGCAAGTCTATAAGCATATACCATCATAATAATAGATTTTATACTATAATTTTTCCTCCCTCATTTTGATCCGAAATTTACGTAACATTGAAAAATAATACTTTCAGCTTTTTTACGCAACTCCAATGCAAAGCTATCGCCATTCTTGAGCGCATCTTGGACTGTCGAAAGGGTATCATAGTAAAGGTTCCAGCTAAGGCGTTCTTTTTCGTAGTGCTGTTTTAGCATACTGTTTTCACCATGTATAAAATCAAGAGCGTTGGTGATACGTTTCGCACCTATTTTGATGAACTCAAGTCCGTGCTTTTCTTCTCCGGAAGCAAAGAACGATGCTGCCTTAAGCCCGAATCGTAAATAGGTGCCCGAATCGTAAATAGGTAACAGATGTAGGAATCTTTGATATGAAGCAGCCTGTGAATGGATCGATTGTATCCTTTAACTTTGCGACATCGTTGGTGAGCACCTTGGCATATGCAGAAAAGTAAAGCATGCGGATATAATCACCAACGATTTTGCTTATATACGCGGATTGGATTCCCTCCTGAGCACATACTTCCTTGTCGTGGCGCATGATAAGACCATCTTTGTGGGCATACCCCAGCTTAGTCCCGGGGTTGGCTATCATAGATAGGATATAGGCCTGGTCTTCTGCTCGGCCGATAAAAGAGGGGGTAAAAGGCCGATAGCGGCGCAAGCTATCAATGAGGATACCGTTTGTTCCTCCAGTTACGTGAATACGCTGAATGCATGTTTTTTTGCCATTGAGCTTATTTTTAGTATAGCGTGTCATCATTTCCGCCTCTGTCGAGAGCGCTTGTGGTAATGTGCTGAAGAAAATATATTCATCTGGTGAAAGGGAAAAGTTTGGAAATGGAACATCTGGAGTGAATAAAGATTTTCCGATGTCTTGCTGGTTAACAAGGGATCCTGCTATCATACCGAGTTCTAAAGGTTGTCCATCAGAATCTATGCAATGTGCTCCCCAAAGAGGTGTTTTCAAATGTTCGAAAGCAGAATTGCCTGTCTGTTCCACAAGCTCCTTTTGTGGAAAGACCTGGTCAAGGTCAATTTTGAATGTAGCCTTGATCTCTGGCCGGATAAAGATGTTCCAAAAAGCGGCGACAGCCTTCAGGAAGCTATAGTGCCTGCCATATTCGCCGTCCACACCAAAAACACTGAGGAGTTCTTTTGCATCATTATGCAGCAGGTAATGCGTGGCAGCAGGGACGAGAATTTCATCAACTATTCGTTGTGTTTCTGTTTCAGTGAACACATAGACATCAATATTTTTCAGGCTCTCTGAGTGCAAAAATAATTCTTCGAGGTATTTTTTTGCGATGTTTCGGATACCACGGTGGGTTACAGAAACGGATAATACACAAATAGGTTTTGCATGGCGTGACAGAGTGCAGCGATCGCGCTCAAACTTAAAGGCTGTTTCCAAGCCTCGAAGGCCGTAAAGCACTTCGGTTTTCACTGGATCTGCTCCAATTCGGATAGGATGGTCATAGCTAAAAACCTGGGGCTCGCTCATAATATTATAGAGCTTCTTTTTCAAGTTGTTACTAAGAGAAAGATCATTCAAAGATTCCGATTTTGAGGGGATGGTCAAGAGTACATTTGAGGTGAAGAGTATCTGTTGACCTGGATCGGTGATTGGAGTGGCATTAAGTTTTGTAATAGTCACAGTTCGTTTTTCTCGTAAGGCTTTTA
>JAFDDS010000037.1 GCA_019310745.1 Deltaproteobacteria bacterium
ACTATTCAGAAAGAGATGTGGAATCCATGGCCGCTCCCATAGGAATCTGGATTAAGGCAAATGCATAGAAAAAAATCGAGCTTAAAAATCCTAGATCTTCGGCAGTGAGACTGAGATCTCGCATAAGCTCAGATGCTATAACAGCTGATGTGGTCCGATAGAACTGAGAAAGGAAAAACAACAGGCTGAGCGGAAGAAGCATCCAAATCTTTTTGCCCATCTTTACCTCAATAAAAAATAATAGGAGTCTTGTTTGTAAATGTTGGGAGTATAGGTACGCGCTGTTGGTATGTCAAGGATGTGATTTTTTTAAGAAGAATTCTGAGTAACGAGCAGTTTTTGTTGGTTAAATTTCAATTATTTCTTCCTCCCCACCTTTCAAAAAGACTGTGCTCGATACCAAAATAATCAAAGACCTTACCGATGGTTTGATGAATAATGTCTTCAATGGTCTTAGGGTGGTGATAAAAGGAGGGTATTGGTGGCAGTATATGGGCGCCCATATCAGCGGCCATGGTCATAAGGTTCAGGTGACCTTTGTGAAGTGGTGTCTCCCCGATTACCAAGACCAATTTTCTTTTCTCTTTTAGGGTAACATCAGCCTCCCTCAACAATAGATTGTCAGAATAGGAATGAGCTATGCCAGATAATGTCTTTACAGTACATGGAGCAACTATCATTCCATTGGTGATAAAAGATCCACTTGCAGGAGGGGCCGCCAAATCGTCATTATAATACACCGTGTCGGCCATGGATTCCACATCTCTTACTGAATAGTCTGTTTCAAGGGTAATATTCCCGCATTTCGGTCAAGCAGGTCGCATACAGTCAGGTTACGCCAAAAACCCTTGGATACATATGTACTTATCTCCTCATTGGTGACTGGATGCCAACCATCGATTATCTCTTTGTGGGTTTTTTTCTGCATAAATTCACAAACCTCCTTTCCCACCCACAACTTCTCAGGGTCAAAGAAGTAATAATTTTAGGCTGCTTAAAATTCCTTTTATAAGGTTAGTGATAATCATGGCAAACTCGGCAGAACCTATATTTAAACAATAGGTCCCCTCAAGTCAAGCTTTTGTCGGGTCGGAGTTTCAGGAGCATTCTTCCTTAAAATTATCTAACTCGATTTAACTAAATAGATGTAATTATTACGTTAGTTCATTTTGATTAATCTTGGGCAAGAATCCCCTGCTTATAAGTCGCTTAAAAGACAAGCCGATGAGCCCCGGAACTGACTGAAAGCCCCATACTCTTGGTGAAAAATGCAAAGCTTTAGGCATATATAAGGAGCTAAAGCAATAATCATATAGATATTAAGGTCTTGGAGGTGGAACTGCTCTAACAACACCTTGATTTTATAGTTACAGTAAAGTATGTTGATGCCCAGAATCAGGTGTGAACCAATTACTGTGATCTCTCTTTAAAAAAACCAATAGACTGCTTAGGAAGCAACGAATGGAAGTCAAAAAAGTCGTATGCATTCAGTGCCACAATGCTTGCAGACTAATAACCACAGTTGATGGCGATCGCTTAGTCTCTGTTGAGCCTGACAAAGGATTCCCTGGTACAAAATCTTCATGCTCAATTATAAAAGGCTGTCCTCGAAGCAGAAATGTGATTGGGAATTGTTCGATCAGGTGGAGCAGAGACTCCGTATCGCGTTTTCTCTCTATGAACATATGGTCTTCCTAGACACAACAAGTGATTATATAGTTTCTGTGTAACTTACAAAAAATAATATCCTTTACTCTAAATATCAGTCTTTTTTATGATTTTCCTAACTGTATAACATTACAATTTGCATGATAAAAAGAAAACTGCTTTTCTCCGAAGAACCTATTTTAAAAATATTTGAGTTTTGATTACGTGCCATAGTTCATCGTACAGCTAAATTAGATTCTATTCAAGGTTTCGTTTGGTAGTCATAAGTTTTCGGCCTTTGAATTATCCACAAATAGCAGTAGTCGAAAGTCACAGGCCAGATAAGACCTATACAATATGTAGGGCTGAAAGGGGAAAGGTCAATTCTTAGGTCAGACTGGGGTTATTATAGATCATCTCTCTCTTTCCGAGGCTTCACGAAAAGCCTTGAGAAAACTGGGAGCAATCCTCATGGTATTGGTGCCTTTATGACTGAAATGACTGCCCATCCTAAATGAAAAGATCCTGCTCATTTTTTCAAAGAATACTTCGAGCAAGAAAAAATCAAAAAATTTAGTGGCTTTAGGTTACACGATTATTGAAAAATGCTGAGAGATAAAAAGGTGAAGGTTTTTGCTTCAGTTATATTTTTAGATATCCCAGATCAGAAGAAATTTCATCAGTTGTATTCTTTACCAAATCCACAATTCTTTTAATTCCTTCTTCTTCATTAAGTTGGCCAACCGGTAAAGCAACACCAAGAGCGGCCCCAACTTGACGAGAATAATCCCTGATGGGAGCGGCAATACCGACTATCCCTTCAACTGCTTCTTCCCGTTCTACTATATAACCATCTTTGCGAATTTTTTCCAAACGAAGTTTGAAGGCATATTCATCAGAAATACTATAAGGAGTATGGGATTCTAAAGGACATTTCTTTAGTATGTCCCTCACCTTCTCCGTAGTAAGATAGGCCATCAAAACCATACCTAGCATTCCGTAATGCAGGGGTCTTCGCCAACCTATGTCCGACGATATCCGTATCATCCCTTTTCCCTCGCGCTTGTCCATATAAACTAATTGATCTTCCATTATTGTTCCTAAGAGTACGGTTGCCCCTGTCGAATTTTCGAGATGAGACATTGGATAAGCCGCTGCCTTACGCAGGGAAAACGAAGAAAAAACAATACCGCCTAATTCAAACAGGCGCAAGCCAAGTTGATAGCGCTTTGATTTTGGATCTTGCTGTAAGTAACCTCGAGTCGTGAGATTTGCCATGAGTCGTTTGACAGTTGTTTTGTTGAGTCCAGTTTGATTGACTACATCGGATAGGCTCATCTCCCTTTTTTGGAATGTGAAACAGTCAAGAATATCTAAAGCACGTTCCAATGACTGTACTTTATATAAAGTTTTTTTATGTTTTTTTGATAAATCCATAATATGATTCATAATATCAAGTTCATATACTCTACAATCTTCATTCGAGGACAACCTTTTGTCTTTTTTCTTGACATTAACAAAATTGTTGTATAGATGTCAATGTAATTTTGAAACTTTATTTCATGATATGAAACATAATGAAAAGGAGGTTTTTTCATGATTGATGATCTAAGAGGTTTTTTAGATACTTTGAAAGAAAGAGGAAAACTTCAGGTAGTGAATAACGCTGATTGGGATCTTGAGATCGGCACCATTAATGAACTGATGGCCGAGAGACAAGGCCCTGCATTGCTCTTTGACAAAATCAAGGGGTATCCTCAAGGGTTCAGGGTGGCAACCAATTTAATGCATCATAGGGCGGGCCAGAAACTGGCGTTTGGTTTCACTGAGGAAATGACCGACTTGGAGTGTGTCGCTACATGGAAAAATAAATGGAACGAATTTCAACCAATCCCGCCAGTGGAAGTAAAAGACGGCCCAATCAAAGAAAATATCTTGGAGGGAGATGACATTGACATCTATAAATTTCCCACCCCCAAATGGCATACCCATGATGGTGGCCGTTATATTGGCACAGGAGTTATTACCATTACTCGAGACCCTGATGAAGGATGGGTCAACTTCGGCACATACCGGGTAATGATACAAGACAAGACCACCCTCGCCTTCTACGCCTCACCTGGAAAACATGCAACTATCATGCGTGAAAAATACTGGGCCTCCTTTTTGCTATATCCACCATCGCACTACCCTGGGGCATATCCGAATACGATATGGCAGGTTATATCAAGGGCAAAAGGGTGGACGTTGTTATTGATGAGGAAACTGGGCTCCCTATACCCGCCACGGCTGAAATAGTAGCTTGTGGATTCTCTCCGCCGCCAGAAGAGGATAGCCGACAAGAAGGTCCCTTTGGAGAATGGCAGGGCTATTATGCCTCTGGCACCAGGAATGAGCCCGTAGTTCATATTAAGACTTTATATCACCGAAACAATCCGATTTTGTTTGGTCAACCCCCAGTCAAACCGCCAGTCAATACATGGTTTCCCATCCCCATTCACACAGCAAGCTTCCTCTGGAACCGGCTGGAAAAGGCGAACATGATGGACATAAAGGGTGTGTATGTCCATGGCCCGGGAAATCGAATTATTGCTGTTATATCCCTTAAACAGAGATATCTGGGTCATGCAAAACAGATAGCTACCTTGGCCGGAGCCTTTTTACAGGGTGGAGCCTGCACCGGCAGATATATTATTACGGTGGATGAAGACATAGATCCCTCGAACCTTGACGAAGTGCTGTGGGCTGTGTGCACGAGATGTGATCCTGAACACTATATTGATATCGTCCCCGGATTCCTCACAAGTCCTCTGGATCCCATGCTCAATCCCGAAAAGCGTGCAAGGAAAGATTTTACAACCGCAAAGGTGTTTATTAATGCCTGTAAGCCGTACCATTGGAAGGATAAATTTCCGCCCGTTAACGTGGCCGGTCCGGAACTGCGGGAAAAAGTGCTCACTAAATGGGCAGAGCTGTTTAAAGATGTGTGAGGAAGCTGCGCTTCGGGAAACAGCATTCGGTTAGATAGGTACAGCAATGGTTAAGACAGTCGCCATAGTAGGGACTCTGGATACCAAGGGAGAGGAAATAGCTTTCCTAAAATCCTTGATCCTGACAAGGAGTCACAAGGTTATCATTGCAGATACTGGTATCCTGGGTGAACCCCATCTCCAAGCAGATATTTCTCGCCATGAGATTGCAAGTGCCGGCGGCGAAGACATTGATACCCTGAAAAAAAAGGGTGACGAAGCCTTCGCCCAGAGGATAATGGCTTCTGGTTTGAAGAAAATTATCCTTTCCCTTGTTGAATCAAAAAAGATTCATGGGCTTCTGGCAATCGGGGGCGGTCAGGGCTCTATCATCGTTGCTCCTACCCTCAAATCTCTGCCATTTGGGTTTCCCAAACTGCTCGTCTCAACAAAAGTAACTCAGGCAGGGGCTCGTCCCTATGTTGGCTCAAAGGATGTCCTTATCTTGCCCCCTGTTGCAGATCTGGCAGGTATTAATTGTCTTACCAGAAGCATATTAACAAATGCTGCAGGTGCAATATCTGGCATGGTGGAGATTGAGCAACCGGGAGTTGAGGATAAGCCTCTCGTGGTAATGAGCATGAATGGAACGGTCACTGACTGTGGGCTTACGGTAAAGGCCATGTTGGAGAAGAAAGGATACGAAGTTCTGGTTTTTCATACCATAGGCACGGGAGGAGAGGCGCTCGAGGAATATGTGAAATCCAATGAAGTGGTTGGAGTAATCGAACTTGGAGTGAACGAAATCACTAACGAACTCATGGGCGGGCTTGCCTCTTCCGGACCTGATCGGCTTACAGCGGCAGGAAAACGGGGAGTGCCCCAGATAGTTGTACCGGGAAGTGCTGACTTTATCAATTTTCTTGGCCCTGAGACGGTTCCGCCTAAGTACAGGCGTAGGAATATCCATAGCCATAATCCCCAGGCCACCTTGATCAGAACCAACATACAGGATAATAGGCTCCTTGGCAAAACAATAGCTGATAAATTAAATCAATCTCGTGGTCCTGTTATTATCCTCTGGCCTAAAAAGGGACTTTCCACGCTGGACCATAGTGGAAAGCCATTCTGGGATCCGGAGGCTGATATGGCGCTCATTAAATCTCTTAAAAGGCATCTTGATCCCCACATACCCGTGATAGAGTCAGATGCGTATATCAACGACCCCGAGTTTGCTCAAACGGTATTCATGGCTTTTGAGAAGATCGGGGAACAGATAAGACAACAAACTACATTATCTTAACATCTTTAGTTTTGCGGTACTATCTTATGCTCCTTGCCACAGGTCATCCTTTTTAAAAAACATTAGACTACTTAGTCAACCCTGAAAAACAATGTAATTTATTGATATAATTATAAAATAATACAATTATTCCTGGAATAATATGCCATAAAATGCTATAGTAAGCCTCAAAACCTTGCAATAAAAATCATCATTTTGAGGCAAAAAATTTAGAGAATCTGATAAACCCTCAACACCCTTTGTGCACACTGACCAAAAGGATACCGCGGAAAGAAATCGAACATCATTTCTCTGGACTGTATGCCAATACCGGCAGACATGCAAAACCGATCCTACTAATGGTAAGCTTGCTCATTTTGAAACAGCTCTACAACCTTTCTGATGAAACCATTGTTGAGCGCTGGGTTGAGAATCCCTACTTTCAATTTTTTAGTGGTGAGACAGTATTCCAATGGAGCTTTCCCTGTCACTCCACGGATCTGGTGTACTTTAGAAAGCGAATCGGTGAGGAAGGCGTAAAAAAGATCTTTCAGGTATCCATTGATCTTCACGGAAGAAAAGCCAAAGAGAAAGAAGTCTTGGTGGATACCACAGTACAAGAGAAGAACATCACCTTTCCAACCGATACTAAATTGTACACACGCATCATTGAACATTGTGTCGGTATTGCCAAGAAAGAGAGAATCACCCTTCGTCAGAGTTATCGAAGAACAACCACAAAGTTACTGCGTGCCCAAAGGTTTCGGAATCATCCAAAGAATCGAAAGAAAGCGAGGTTAGCTCAAAGAAAGCTAAAAACCATTGCTGGCCGATTAGTCAGAGAGCTTGAGCGAAAACTTCCGGCCTCCTCTCTGGGGAGATACTCCCAGGAAATTGCACTTTTACAGACAATTGTAGCGCAGAAGAGAAACAGCACCAACAAGATTGACAGTATCCACGAACCTCAGGTGTATTGCATCAGTAAAGGCAAAGATCATAAGAACTACGAGTTTGGTTCTAAAGCATCGATTGCAGTGACCAAGAACAGCGGTATCATTGTGGGAGCGGTTCACTTCTCAACAAACATCTATGATGGGCATACACTGCCTGAGACGCTCACACAAACTACGGAACTCGTGGGTCGAGACCAACGGTTGCCATCTGTGACCGAGGATATCGCGGGAAAAGCAGTATCGATGGCACCACAGTAGAAATCCATAAAAATCTCGGAAAACAAGCAACCACCTATCAAAAGCAGAAGGCAAGAAAGAGGTTCCGGAGAAGAGCCGGCATTGAGCCCATTATCGGCCATCTAAAATCAGATTATAAATTGATGCGGAATTACCTGAAAGGGAGTCTGGGTGATAGCATCAATCTGATGCTGGCAGCAGCAGCATTCAACTTCAGGAAGCTGGTAAGGCAGCTTCAGATATTTTTGCGCTTTTTATTACACTCTCTTTTCAAAGAACCTGTGAGTTTAATACCCCAACTATAAAGCAAAAAATCCAGAATATTGCGTTTTTCAGGGGCGATTATTATAGAATTATTTTTTGACAACTGTAGAAGATCAGTATAGGGAAAGACAATCAAGATTCCGCAGGATATCGAGTCCGATTTATTTGGGAGCAGGCACTATCTGATGCATGCCCTTTTAACGCACTCTTTGAATGGGAAAATGAGGTTTACCATTGTGACCTCTGTGGGGGCGAACCTCAGTGTGTAAGGGTATGCAGCACCGGAGCCATCGAGATCGAATATGATTAAAGCAAGGGGTGTGGTGATAGTGCTGGCTAGCCCTAATAGGTAATAAAGCTGGGCAAAAAGGTGGCAATCTGTGGGAATACTACTAGTATAATCGTGACAATAACCAGTGCAGCAAGGAAGGGGAATATTCCCTTGAAGATAGTCTCAAGTGGTACGTCAGGGGCAATCCCTTTGATAACAAACACATTTACCCCTACCGGCGGTGTGATTACGCCCATCTCGGCTACCAGCACAATTATCACCCCAAACCAGATAGGGTCAAAGCCGAGCTCCATGACTACCGGGAAGAAGATGGGGATGGTAACCACAATCAGGGCCATAGAATCCATAAAGAAGCCACCTATGAAATAGATGAAGATAATGACCCCCATGACAGCGATCGGGTGTATGGGAAGTTCCGCCAGCCAGTCAGCCAACATGAAGGGTATGGTAGATACCGCCATGAAATGACCAAAGACTACAGCCCCGGTGATAATGAATATAACCATACAGGCTGTTCGCAGGCCTTCCTTGCCGGCCTCAATAAATTTCTGCCAACTAAGTTGTCGTCGGGCCAGGCCAATGATCAAGGCACCGGCGGCTCCGATTGCTCCGGCCTGAGTGGGGCTGAACCAGCCGAGAAATAATCCTCCGATGGTCAAAAGGAATAGAATTATGGTCTCAATGATTCCCGTCAGCGCTCGCAGCTTCTCCTTCCAGCTGGTTGGGACTCCGGGGGGGCCGATGGCAGGATTGCGCTGGCAAAGAATAACCACTGTTGCGGCAAAAAATAGGCTAAGGAGTATCCCGGGCAATACCCCGGCGATGAAAAGTTTGCCTATGGATCCCTCGGTCAATATCCCATAGACAATGAAGATGGTGCTCGGTGGGATAAGGATGCCAAGGCTGCCGGCCGCAGCAACGGTACCGGTGGATAGTGCGTCATCGTAGTTATACTTCTTCATCTCCGGAAGTGCTATTTTGCCCATTGTAGCTGCCGTTGCCGTGCTCGACCCGCATATGGCACCGAAACCGGCACAGGCGAATACTGTAGCCATGGTCAGGCCGCCACGTAGCTGCCCTACCCAGGTATAGGTCGTCTTATAAAGCCTTTGGCTAATTCCGGAGGCAAAGGCGAAGGTACCCATGAGGATAAACATGGGGATGACACTCAGGGGGTAAGAGGAGAATGTGTGGTAGATATCCTGGGCCAGAAGGCTCATGGCCGGTCCCGGGCCACTCAGATAGGCAAAGCCCACAAATCCGACAAAGGCCATAGCAAAAGAAACCGGCATCCTGAGGAGAAAAAGGATGAGGAGAAGGACAATACCGAGAATACCTGCAGCAATTGAGCTCATATTTTAAACGCCCTGACTATCGCATTAAGAAACTGCTGTAAAAACACCAAACAGACGGGAATACCGGCAAGGGCAATGCCATAAGCGAAAAAATACAGGGGTATGCGGGCAGTTGCGCTTACCTCCTTTCCGGTTTGAAGGGAATAACCATGTGCACACAGGCGCCAGACAATCAGAATGAAGAGGGCTAATCCAAGAAGAGAAATGATGCTATCGATAACTGCCTGGGCTCGCCTTGGCAGCCTGGTGATAAAAAACTCTACTTGAACATGTCTGCCCAGAATCAGTGCAAAGGAGGCAGCGAAAGAGATTGCCACTAACTGGGAAAGCACCACTATGTCAATGGCGCCAAAGACAGGTCGGAGAAAGATTTTGGCCCCTATTACATCGATGCAGGTGATAGACATCACCACAAGGAGCCCGAAAAGCCCTATCCACTCAAACCAGCCACTTAACCGGCGATTAAACGTTTCAAATTTCTCCAGGAACATCATGGACTTCACATTACTCCAGTATTGCCTCACTCCAGGTAATATCTTGGGGCCTGCCTGGCAGCGGTCCAATCTCCTGCAGTCTCATGACCTTACTGCCAGGCTTCAGCTCCTTAGGTTCAAACGGGCAACGGCATGGGTCATGGTCTCATATCAGGAGGCCCGGTTGGCGACTTGACACGTAGCCATATCTGCTTTTTAGTCCAGTAGTCAATTCGATCCCGCAGGTACTTGATCCAGCCTGTAACCTCTGTCTCGGAATAACCTTTACCAACCATCATTTTTACATAGTTGTCTATTACAGGTGCGGTGGCATTCTTCCACCTGGCTACCTCTTGGGGGGATAGCTCGATGATCTCTACGCCCTTCTTTATGGCAAATTCCTTCCCATAGAAATCGATCACATTCCACATCAAGGCATATCTCTCCTTGTACTCTCCGCAAATCTGATCGAAGATCTCCTTAAGATCCGGTGGTAACTTTTTGTAGCTGTTTTTGTTCATGGCCACATAAAAGGTGTAGATGTTGCCAACTTGCCAGCTTGCAGTAGTATAACCGACAACTTCGGCAAACCGGAATGTCTTGAGCGTCTCAAAGGGCGTATTTACTCCATGGATCACACCTTTTGCCATCGCATCATAGACTTCCATCATAGGTGTAGGAGCCGGAGTCGCACCCAGCGCCTTAATGGTATTACCTACCATTCCCGGTGCCCTTATTATCAGCCCTTTCATATCTTCCAGCTTGCGCACCGGCTTCTTGGAGATGATCAGGCTGGGGTTACTGGAATTCATCCAGAGCACTTTGACCTTATCCCACTCCTTCGGCTTAAATTCCTTGTGGAAGTCATTGACAACTTGAGCGCCCACCCAGGCACTGGGATAGCCCAGGGGCAGGTCACAAGCCTCGGTGACAGGCATGCGACCCGGCGTGTAATCAATATGACAGTAGCCTATGTCGGTAATTCCAGTTTCGATTCCGCTATACATGGCAGGGGCCTTGAGCAATGACTGGCCGGCAAAATATTGGATTTTTATTCTCCCATTGGTGCGCTTTTCCACGTCTGCACAGAATTCTGCACAGATTTTGGATTGACCGGAAGGGAGAGGGAAGAAATTGGCAAACTTCAGCTTTATTACCTTTGCAGAGATTGCCGGATTATTAAAGACAACGGCTAATATGACCATCAAAAAAATCATTAAAGCTTTGTTTTTCACAGCAGGTTACCTCCCTTTTTCTTTAGGGTTTAAAGATCGGAAATCCTTACGACTATATGTTAGTTTGTTATCACCCCCCCCTCTCTTAATTTGGTTAACATCGTCACATCTCCCTAAAAACCATACTCTGTTAAATGCTTGCGTTACCTCTCATGTTTTCAAGGTTCATATTATGAAATATTATTTCATTTCATAGAGCTTCTATCACCTCCCCATCGTTAGTGTCAAGATAAAATGGAAAAAAGTTTAAATGCCTTTTCAAGATTTAACAGTAGGTCGTATTAAAATATTTTTGGTTGACATCGTCCATCGTAATACCGAAGATTCCAAAAAATAAACATGCATAATATGAAACTAAGTAGACACAAAAAACTTATGTAATGATGTCTTTATGCCGAATCGATCTTCTTTTTGATGTCTTCCATCAATGCCCTCTTATCCACCAGTTTTTTCGCCTTTGTTAATGGCAAGGAATCAATGAATTCGATTCTCTCTGGGAGTTGGAGCACAGAAGCCCCCTTCGATTTTAAAAACGAGATAATTTCCTTAAAAGTAATCTTTGATCCTTCTTTAGGCTGAATATATGCACAAACTCTTTCTCCCAAGGCTTTATCAGGCATCCCAATAACAGCAACGGCAGCTATATCTGAATGCGTAATGATCAAGTTTTCGATTTCAACAGCACTAATACTCTCACCACCTCTGTTAATCATTTCCTTAATCCTGCCTGTAAGGGTAATGTCGCCTGACTCATCGATCTTGGCTATATCCCCGGTTTTAAAGAATCCATCTTGATCAAAAACCTTTTCATTTTCCTCCGGGGCCTTATAATAACCTGTAAAGATGCCTGGCCCTTTTACAACAAGTTCCCCCGCGGTATCAGGAGGTAGTTCTTTTCCTTTCTGATCAACAATTTTATAGATATCATAGGGACATGTTGGCTTACCAATAGTATAATATATTTTTTCAGGATCATAATTCGATCTTGTCATTGTGCTCATGCCTTCGGTTCCTCCGTAGGCGTTGAAATATATGCAGCCGATCTTTTCATTGACTGCTTTGATCAAGTCCGGCAGACTCTTACCACCACCACAATGCATTTTTTTCAAAGTACTCAAATCATAATCTCTTAGACCGTCAAAATTGATCAACCTTAAGGCTAAAGCAGGAACCCACACCACAGCAGTTACCTTCTCTCGCTCGATCGCCTGGCAGATGATCTCTGGATTTGTGGAATCCAGAAAAACTATTTTTCCAAAGGTGAAAAGACTGGCACAGACACCCTTAGTAAACATCAGGTCATGCCCCACCGGACCTGCAATCAAACAGATATCGTTGTTGCTCAATTCCCATGCCCTGGCTGCATATTCCACATTGCATAGTAAATCATTATGGATGCGGGGAGCAACCTTTGGTAACCCTGTAGTCCCGCCTGTGGGTCCCATGTGAGCCACTTGCATTGGGTCAGGCCTTCTATCAGCTAACTTGTGGAGGTTATCTTCTGTCAATTCGGCATCTTCAATTAATTTCTCCATACTCAGAAAGGGTTCATGATCCTTTCCTCTGACAAGTATCACATGCTCGACTTGCGGATTGTCTTTCAGGACGTTAGCAATAATGGGTAAGTAATCGATATTCTTGTATCTATAAGGGATAATCCAGGAGGTGGCCCCTGTTAGCTGAAAAAGATGATTAATTTCATATTCACGATACCTGTCAATTAATAAAACAGTAATTGCTCCTATTTTCTGAAGGGCGAAATAGGCAAAAATGAACTCATTCCAGTTAGGCAGTTGCACCAAGACACGGTCCTGCGGCTTAATACCGATCCCCATTAGGCTTAAAGCCAGTCTATTGACCTTGTCTCTTGCTTGAGAATATGTCAGGCGAGACTTCCTGTCAACAAAGGCCTCTTTGTCAGGATAAATATCCGCAGCCTTGTCAAGGATATCGCCAGATGCCATACCTGGCCACCACCGAAATTTATCATATTTTTCGGCATCCTCTTTTTTGTAAGGTGTAAACCCTTCAAGAAAAATCGTCA
>JAFDDS010000038.1 GCA_019310745.1 Deltaproteobacteria bacterium
CTTTCATCAAGAAAATCTTGATGAAAACTCCCGTATGAAAAGGGGCCACAGTCGGCAGCCACTACTAATTCTTCACCTCTAAAATAGGGGGCATCAGCGTTGACTAATCTTAGTTTCACTGGCCAGTGGGAAAGGAGAGAAGGAGCCTTTATAGCTTTCTTGTCCCCCTGTGCCGCCCAGCTTTGCTCTGTTGTAGAAGGGCAACCGCATGGCAAGGAATTAACCAGTTCTCTTTTACCCGTGAGATTTACTTTCACCTCTTCCTCGTTAAAGGCCTCTGCATCTCTCTTTTCCAGGGTGATTGCCCCTTGAGGGCATTCATTAAGACAGGCCCCAAGGCCATCGCAGTAACTCTCCTTGACCAGTCGTGCCTTGCCATCAATAATCTGCAACGCACCTTCGGCGCAAGCAGGGATACAGACTCCACAGCCGTCACATTTTTCCTCATCAATTGTAATAATCTCTCTTTTCATTATCTACCTTTTCTTTTTTACACGCCAACAACCTCTTTTACCTCTGGCACCTCCTGTTTTAATGCTTTCTCTATACCCATCTTCAGGGTCATCTGACTCATTGCGCATCCTGCACAGGCACCCGTCAATTTTACCTTCACCACCCCATCAGGGCTGACCTCTACTAACTCTACACCTCCACCATCTGCTTGAAGCGATGGTCTTATTCTTTCTAAGGTAGTTTTTACCTTTTCTTTCATTGTTTCTTCCATCTTCTTGTCTCCTTTCAATAATTTGAATAAATGTAAAACATTAATTACCCTTTTTCTCTCTGTCCTTTTTCAAACACTCCGAGCATATTCCATAAAGATATGCCTGGATTTCCTCAACCTTACATCCGTGTATATTTTCCTTTGCAATTATTGGACAATTGCTGGGGTGATCAAATTCAATATCCAGTATCTTTCCACACTTACGGCAGAGCAGGTGATGATGAAGACCCGGATTCGGATCAAAACATACCTTCCCTCTTTTCCGTATAGATAGTTCCTGTACCTCTCCAAGTTCTTTCAAAAGCTCAAGAGTAGAATATACTGTTGCCAATGACATTGTTGGATATCTCCTCTGAATGTTTCTGTGAATCTCATCAACTGTTGGATGGTCCATATTTCTATTCATAAATTCTGCTACAGCCATTCTTTGAGGAGTCAATGTCACTCCATTCTCTTTTAACCTTTCAATTATATCTTTCATACCTGCTCCTATACCAAGATAAGTTGGAATTAATTTTTGTCAAGAAATGGTTTAATAATATTATAAGTCTATTTTAATTATATTTCTATATTTGGAATGATTATAAATTAAGGGTAATTTTTGTCAAGAGAAAAATGGAGTATTTTGAGTAGACAAATTTTATCGAAAAAAAAATTTTAATCCTTGATTTAAGTCAAGGCAGGGGGCATGTTTATGAGTTAAGATATACCAAAATTGAGATAAGAGTTTTATTTGGCAAAAGATTTATTAATCATTACAAAGGAGGAAGATTATGTTTTGTTTTCAATGTCAAGAAACAGCCAAAAATACAGGTTGTACGGTAAAAGGAGTTTGCGGAAAACCAGAGGATACTGCAAACCTTCAGGACTTGTTGATCTATGTTCTGAGGGGGGTTTCAGTCTATGGTGAAAAGGCAAAAGATCTCGGTACCTTCGATAAGGTAACTGGATTATTTATTGCACAGGCTCTTTTTGCAACGATCACAAATGCCAATTGGGATAATCAAAGATTTATCTGGCTTATCAAAGAAGGTTTAAGGATTCGTGAAGAGCTCAAAACGGAATTTGAAACTATGTACAAAGAAAAAAACGGAAGAAAATTTTCTGAGGAGCTGCACGATTCAGCAGTCTGGTACTCCACTGATGAAGCAGAATTTCATGAAAAGGCAAAAGAGATCGGCGTGCTTGCCACAGAAAATGAAGATGCTCGCTCACTCAGAGAACTGCTGATAATAGGCTTGAAAGGTATTGCCGCCTATGCAGATCATGCGGCAATTTTAGGTCATGAGCAGAATGATATTTATGCGTTTATAATGGAGGCACTGGCTTCTACAACAAAAAACTTATCTATAGACGAGATGGTGGGACTTGTGATGAAGGCAGGCGAGGTTGCAGTCAATACCATGGCTCTTCTTGATAAGGCAAATACATCTGCCTATGGGAATCCTGAAATATCAGAGGTGAATATTGGTGTTCGAAATAACCCGGGGATTCTTATAAGTGGTCATGATCTGAAGGATATGGAAGAACTTCTTAAGCAAACAGAAGGCACTGGAGTGGATATTTACACTCATGGTGAGATGCTCCCGGCAAATTATTACCCGGCTTTCAAGAAATATGATCATTTTGTTGGAAATTACGGCAGTTCCTGGTGGCATCAGAACAAGGAATTCGAATCTTTTAATGGCCCTATTTTGATGACCACGAACTGTATTATCCCCATCAAGAAAGACAATACCTACCAAAATAAAATCTTCACAACCGGAATGACTGGATATCCAGGTGTAACACATATCCCGGACAGAAAAGAAGGTGGCACAAAAGATTTTTCAGAGATTATCGAACTGGCAAAAAAGTGTGACCCACCCGTTGAAATTGAAACCGGTAAAATTGTTGGAGGATTTGCCCACAATCAGGTTCTGGCACTGGCAGATAAGGTTGTGGATGCAGTGAAAAGTGGCGCAATCAAACGTTTTGTTGTGATGGCTGGCTGTGATGGTCGTCAAAAGACTCGAAGTTACTATACTGAAGTTGCTGAGCAACTCCCAGGTGATACGGTTATTTTGACTGCCGGTTGTGCAAAATACCGCTACAACAAGCTTGATCTCGGCGATATTAGTGGAATTCCCAGAATACTTGATGCAGGCCAGTGCAATGATTCATATTCTCTTGCAGTTATTGCCCTAAAATTGAAAGAAGTTTTTGGACTCGAAGATATTAACGACCTTCCCATTTCATATGACATTGCATGGTATGAACAAAAGGCCGTTGCAGTACTTCTTGCTCTTCTGTTTCTTGGAGTTAAAGGAATTCGCCTGGGGCCAACACTTCCAGCCTTTGTGTCTCCAAATGTCCTTAAGGTTCTGGTTGAAAAATTTGATATCAAACCAATTGGTGAGGTTAAGGACGATATAGATGCTATGATGGCTGGAAGATAATTTCAAGCATGTCTTGACATGCCCGCCCTCCCCGTCCCGAGACCGGGACGGGATCGGGAGGCGCGATGTAAGAACTTTCGTTTTTAAGTATTGTTATTAACTACTAAATAACAGCTTCAGTCAACGAACTCCTATAATCAGGTCTAGGCCAGGGATAGACAGGATGATTAGGATATTAAGAAATCATTTCGAACCTGTTTATCCTGTTAAGAAGTTCTACTGGGGACAGATTGATTGAAGAAATCAATAGGTGGGTTGTGTATCCTTAAGACTGGTATTTTCAAATGCTATAGGTGATGTTTTTCACGAAGCCTCTCAGAAAGCCTCCTGATTATTTTGAAGGCCTTTTCCACTGTTTTTTCGCCATCAGGATTTACCAGACAACACGTGGCAGGTGAAAGCATACTTTGAGATAAAAGAAGTTCCAAGTCAATTCCCTTCTTCTGCAAAGAAAGCCACATTTCCTCAAGCCGTTTTTCCAGGGAGACCATGTCTTCCTTCTCAAAATGCTCGAAGTTGGTAGGCACGATACCCCATACAAGAATCCCTCCCCGCTCTAAAAACCTTCGAATGGACGATCCATATAATGGGAACACCTCTCCATTGGTATAGACATCAATCGATAAGATATCCAAATCCTGCCCAAGAAGAAAATCCCAATCCGGATTGCCGCACAGGTGCACCCCGCGCGGTCTGTCAATCATGGAGAAAAAGGTCTCCATATCACACCGAGCCGCTTGATCTCCATAGCCTGCCATGGCGCTGAACAAGAATTGAAGACCCGGTTCATCCACAAACATGAAGGCATTATTATTAAGCTTCTTGAGTTGACTGAGTTGAACATTTACCCTTTTGGCCAGAAACTCCAACAGAAATGACCGGACCGTATCGTCAAAAATTATCGGCCGGTCATCCTGGTCCACTACCCTGAATCCGAAACTTATGGGTCCTTCTAATTGTCCACGAATGGCTGGACGATTCGATAAATCAAGCTCTAAAAATTTTCTGTACACAATGGAATAGGTGTCACTGATATCAAAATATTCCGGCTCATCAAAATGCTCCATAGTTTCTTCCACTTCACGTATAAATTTTTCCATGGAAAAGCGAAGGGTGCGTTTTTCAAGATCGAGCAGGATACCTGGAAAATGCTCAGATACCTGTACATACATATCTTCATAGTAACTAAAGAGTGGGAGTTGTGGCCAGAATGGTACATCTACAGACAGGGCTACCTCAAGGGCCCGATCTACATCCCTATGCGGCATGATTCCCATAGCTGTTGTGAGAAGATTTCCAGGAATTGTCATATGTTCCCCTTTTTAAAAAATCTATGACAAGAATAGGTATCTATTCAGTATCCTGTAAAAATAAGACGGTACCCCGTGTTTTTTACTTCTTGCCTTTATAGACTGTGCCTACAGCAGGATTCTTTTCTCCAAATTTTGCAATCAGTTCCTTTACTATTTCTGATCGCGATTTTCCCTTTTTCTCCATATTTTTTATCAGCATATAGGCGCCAAATAGTGGGGAAGGCCCAATCTCTGAGGCAAAGGTTCCGACCCCCTGGTTCCAGACAAACATGGAAAAGAGTTCATCCAACTCTTCTACAGTAACCCCAGCGGCATACCCTTTTACCAGTTCTCTCGTTGCCTGGCGGTATCGGCCTCCACCAACACCATTTGCCAAGGATAGGAGGTATCTGGTCTTCTGATCAATTGCCGGATTTTCCTTTTCCCATATCAATTTCCAGAAGGGGACAACAATATTTACCAGCTCATTGTCAATCTCTTTAAAATTCAAGATAGCAGTTGGCTTCAAAGGGATATCCATTCCTCCTGGCAAGGTTGCCTTCTTTTCTTCAGTTCTATAAAAATACACCCTGTATTCGTCATTGGATACCTTATCCGTCAAGTACTCAAATCCCAGGTCAGAAAGGGCACTATAGAGCGGTATAGGCTCAAAGCTCTGGATTACGCATAATCCCTCTCCCACTTCGATCCTTTTTGCCTTCGTCAGGATCATGGGCAGAAAATTACCCTTCAGCTCCCTGACGTCCACTGCCTCAAATGATTCTTTTTTTTCTTGCCATTCTTTTTTCATGATTTACTCTCCTTATCTTTTTGCTTCAAGATAGCAGTCTATAAAAAGACTTACCTTGATTTAAGTCAATTGATAAAAAATTATTAGCTTCTCAATAAACAGGCAAAAAGATTATGAGATCCTTGATAACAATAACGGAAAAAATAAAGAATCCAGGCCCAGAGGACGTGGTTTTTCAAGACTCAATAAATCTTACTTATACGAGGAAAAGTTATGGTTTGGTTGAAATCTTTAGGAAATGAATAGAGAAACGAAGTTGCTGTTAAAACAATTTTGCGCCTTCTGCAAGGTTTTTTAATGACTCCATGTTAAGAATCTTGACCTTCTTTCCCTCACTCTCTATTATTCCCGCCTCACGCATTTTTGAAAAGATTCTGGAAAGTGTCTCTGGTATGGTTCCAAGGAGACTGGCAAGCTGGCCCTTTGGGATTTCCAGAGTAAATGCGTCATTTCTACTCTCTTCTTTTGAAACATGGAGGAAATATGTGGCTAGTCGGCTTGGGATCTCTTTTAGAGAAAGATCTTCTACCTGGATTGTAAACTGACGGAGCCGATCTGAAAGAGCGTCCAGTATATTGAGGGCTATATCTGGATTTTTCTTTATTAAATTTATAAACCCATCTCGTGGGAAGAATAGTGCTTTAGTAGGCTTCATGGCATCAGCACTTGCTGGATAAGTTTCGCCGGAAAAGAGCGGAACCGGGCCAAAGATATCGCGGGGTTTAACGAGTCTTAATATCTTTTCTTTACCTTCAGACGAAATCTTGTAGATCTTTACAAAACCCGAGTATACCACAAAAAATCCCTTACCCTCATCGCCTTCTAAAAAGATGATTTGACCTTTGCTGAAATGTTTTTCAACAGCTATCTCAGCCAGGTCACTTAACTTCCCTTCCTGTAATCCTTTGAAGATTGGAATAGCAGAAATTATGCTTGCTTTTTCATCCATATTAAATATTTTGTAACATTTCTTCCAGTTTCGATCTTTTTTCCTTAAGATCGCCTTCAGTCCAGCCTTCGGCGGATCCTGAAGCTTTTTTAATATTCATCGGTTTCATTATATCGTATGTTCCATCCTCAAAAAACACAGGCACCTGTAAAAGGTAATCAATATTATCAGGACATCCAGCAGCAAAAAAGTGACCAGGCCGTCTTCCCTGTTTAACTTTATCTCTTATCTTGTCAAATGTTTTTGTTGAAATAACCAGACCATTCTGGCCTGTAAAACTCTTCACCAGATCTCCAGGTTCAAATAAGGTCTTTTTTCCCATATTCATTCTCCCTAGTTTGTCATTTGTCATCGGTCATTTGTCATCAGTCTTTTATGCACGCCTGAACATGCAACTTCCCTACACCTTACTATCTTAAGTTCCAGATTTATATTTGTTTCATAGCCAATTTAACCAATTTAACCAATTAAAC
>JAFDDS010000039.1 GCA_019310745.1 Deltaproteobacteria bacterium
AAGACACCGGCATCGGCATGGATAAACACACACAAGCAAAGGTCTTTGATCCCTTCTTTACCACCAAGGGACTTGCCAAAGGCACCGGTCTTGGTCTGGCCTCTGTCTATGGTATTATGAAGGCTCATGGTGGCTATATTGATGTAGAATCACACAAAGGACACGGCACAACCTTCTTTTTGTATCTGCCTGCCTCCAAAGAGACAATCGGTGAAGAAATACACCCAGCAGCAACGATTGAAACGGGAAAAGAGACCATCCTTCTTGTGGATGATGAAGAGATCATCCTTGATGTGGGTGAGGCGTTACTTACCTCCTTAGGCTATACTGTCCTTACCGCACATGGGGGAAACGAGGCCATTACTACACTGCGCAGCAGCCTTTCATCATCTCCCCCTGACCTGGTCATCCTTGATATGATCATGCCAGGTATGGGAGGAGGAGAGACCTATGACAGAATGAAGGAGATTAATCCCACGATCAAGGTGCTGCTCTCCAGTGGCTATAGTATCGATGGTCAGGCAACCGAGATACTCAAAAGAGGGTGTAATGGGTTTATACAAAAGCCATTTACGTTAGGAGAGATATCAAAAGCAATACGGGAGGTAGTGGGGGAGAAAAAGAAATAAGTTTAAGGCATGCTTTCAAATAAGGCGACTATATCAACATAGTGTGGTTTATACTGAACTCGAAAAATAATGGACCACATTTTAACATTATTTTGGATACAAGTCCACACTTCCTATGCCTGAAAAATACTATAAAAAAGATAATTACTTTCATACACTCACCACTCTCAGTTTCTTACATTTATAAAGATTTGACCAAAACCAATACAATTTAATAAGGTTGTAAGTACTGAATGCCTTCAATGAAATTATATGGATTGTGGATTATGGGAAAAGATCCATAATTTTGGTGTGACGAAGCATTTAGAGTAACATCATTACAGGGTTAGATTGTAGCATTCAGCGGCTTTTGTCTTTTTTATCCATATAGTTCAAATTGCTGCTTTTGCGGACTAATAGAGGAGTAATAAGGATGAGTACATTAAAACTAATACTTCTTTTCATGTTATTTATCCTGCTATCTGTTTCAGTGAGAGTAACCCACGCTGACAGGAGATATGTCTCTGACATGCTGCTTATTACCCTTCGCGCAGGCGAGGGCCGAGAGTATAGGGTAATAAAAACCCTAAAAACGGATACCCCTGTCGAGGTGCTTGAAGAAAGTGAAGACTACCTCAGGGTGCGGACGGATGAAGGTGAAGAGGGATGGGTTGCCAAGCAATATATAACTTCTGAGGTACCTAAATCTGTAGTCATAGGAGAATTGAAGAAGGAGACAAGCAAGCTGAATGCAAGGATTGAAGAACTCGAAAAAGACCAAGCATCCCTATTGGAACAATTTGAGATTACCAAACAGAGTCATGCTGTAAAAGTAGAGGAGTTAGAAAAAAATGCAAGCAATAGAAGGAAGGAGGCTTCACGCCTTGAGATAAAATTGGCGCAGATTACTGAGAAACACAATACACTCATCGATCAATCAAAAAATGTTGTTGATTTAATCAGCGAACATAAAAGGCTTCAGGCAAAAAACGTCAGTCTTAATACAAGGGTGGAGCATCTCCAGAAGGAGAATACCGACCTTAGGAACACAAGAAGACTCCAATGGTTTCTTGCAGGGGGTGGCGTGTTCTTTATAGGGTGGATTGTCGGAAAAGTCTCAAGAAAGAAGAAATATTATTAGATCTATAGCCGAAGCCTTCCTTCGGCGTGGTAACGATACCTTGAATAGAGCCCTTTACACATCACATGACTGTATGTAATCATCTCATATGATACAAATTATCAGGTTTGACAGATCATCCTTCAGAAAACTTTTCCGATACAGCTTGTAGCCTTCGATCCGGGTAGCATAATAACGAGTCAGACGTGACATTGAAAGAATAGTGAACATGCCATTTTTTGCTCATGCCACCCTTACCTGCCAGGGTACCATGATTTATCCGAATAACGATAATCTCGAGACTCCTGCAACCAAGGTTCCTATGGGCCAGCGGACCAAAACAATAAAAAAGTAGTAGTGGAAAATGTTTTTATAGCATCCTTTGAAAAACCGAATATTAAACCTTGACGATTTATTGTCATGTGCTATAACAATCGATAAAATCAGGCAATGGTAAACAATAAATTCAATAATAATAATTAGTTATGTTGATTGGCCTAAATCTTCAACCTCCCTATATCATCTATTAAAAATTGTACTTAAAATACAAAAAAATTAGGTTTTTATGCAGTCTGTAATATTTCAGACCTTAGGAGGCTTGGGACTTTTTATATTTGGCATGAGGATTATGTCCGATGGGCTCAAGAAGGTCGCGGGCAAGAAATTACGTGCTGTTTTAAGTGCTGTATCCTCAAATAGGGTAATAGCATGCGTCACCGGGACAGTAATCACCAGCATAATTCAAAGTTCAAGCGCTACTTCTGTTATGGTGGTTGGTTTTGTTGATGCTGGTCTCCTGACACTCACACAGGCGGTTGGGGTTATCTTTGGGGCGAACATAGGCACAACAGTAACTGCTCAGTTGATAGCATTTAATATAAGTAACTATGCACTGCCAGTTATTGCTGCGGGAGTATTGTTACGATTCTTTTTTGCATCAAAAAAATGGCAACGGGCTGGAGAGGTCTTACTGGGATTTGGGATACTTTTTTTTGGATTGGTTACCATGAAAGCCGGTCTTGCTCCCCTTCGAGGTGAACCTGCATTTATTGCCTTTTTAACAAGGTTTCAGGCCCAAAACCTTCATGAGATTCTTCTCTGTATCCTTGTTAGTACAGCTCTTAGTACAGCTGTACAGAGTTCGAGTGCTGCCGTTGGTATAATTATGGCACTGGCCAGCCAAGGGTTACTTAGCTTTGAGGGAAGTGTGGCCCTGATTTTAGGTACAAATATCGGCACTACTATAACAGCACAACTTGCAGCTATAGGCTCCAATATCAATGCCCGACAGACAGCTATGGCACATACTCTCTTTAATGTTTTTGGTGTCTTCTTCATAATCTTAATTTTCCCCTATTTTGTAAATGCTGTCATTTATCTTACCACTAATCTTCTGGGAACTGGGTATCCTGATCTTCTTGTGGGGGGCGAGAAACCCTTTATATCCCGGTATATTGCCAATGCTCATACATTTTTTAATGTGATAATTGGAATTATTTTCCTCTTTATTCTTCCGTATCTGGTTAAAGTAGCTATCTGGCTTACTCCTCGCGGAAAAGAGGAACACCTCGATGAGATCTATCATATCAAATATCTGGACAGGCGGTATCTTGATACCCCTGAAGTGGCATTGGTACAGGCAAAGCAGGAGATTATCAGGATGGCAGATGAGGCTCAAACCATGTTTGATGAAGTAACTCGTGCGTTAAAGATAAGAAATTCAAAGAAATTGGCTAAATTGAAGGATCGTGAAGATGTGCTGGATAATCTTCAAAAAGAAATCATAGATTTTCTTGTCAAGGTTATGCAACAGAATATCATTGTTGAGGAATCCAAAGAAATAACGACCCTTATGAGGATGACCAATAATATTGAGAGGATTGGTGATGAAATAGAAGATATCTCTGAGGCACTTGAGCGAATGATTGAAGAGAAACTCTATTTCTCGGAGAATGCAATTCAAGATTTTATAACCGTATCTTCTGAGGCCAGGAAATTTCTTACCCTTGTTTTTGAAGGAATTAAAGAGGAAAACAGGCAGATCATGCCAGAGGCAGTAAAACTGGTCAACAGTGTCAATCAGATGACCGAGGAAATGAGATCGAGCCACCATGATCGATTAGTCGAGGGAGTATGTGAGATAGACAGGGGTATGATTTTTATTGATATCCTTAATGCCTTTGAGAAAATGGGCGGTAGTTGTTATAATGTGGCGCAGGCAATAGCAGGTGTTAAATAATAGCAGCGATACGATCTGGCAGATAAAGGATGATCCATGCTCTGCATTGTCTTTTGCAGGAAAATTGGGGATATCTGAACTGCTTGCCACTCTCCTGATACAGAGAAATATAACATCAACAGATTCGGCTCAATCTTTTCTTTTTCCAAAACTTAGAGTTGTAAGAGATCCATTCCTTCTCAAGGATATGGACAGGGCAGCTGAGCTGACAAAAAGCTTTATTGTCAAGAAAAAAAAGATAACAATTTACGGTGACTACGATGCAGATGGAATAACTGCTACCTCTCTTCTGTACGATTTTTTCTTTCAACTCAAAATACCAATTTCCTTTTACATTCCACACCGGCTTGAAGAAGGCTACAGTCTTAATGAAAAGGCAGTGAGAGAGATAGCAGAAGATGGTACGGATCTCATTATTACTGTTGATTGTGGTATCAATTCTTTTTCAGAGATTACTTTGGCTCACAAACTTGGGATGGAGGTCATTGTAACAGACCACCATCAACTTCCTTCAGGTTTTAAACCGCTCTGTCCCACGATTAATCCTTTGAGGCCTGACTCCTCTTTCCCCTTTAAAGAGCTTTCTGGAGTCGGATTGGCCTTCTATTTCGCTATAGCCATACGATCAAATTTGCGGGACACAGGTTTTTTCCAAGACACAAGCGAGCCTGATTTAAGGGCGTACCTTGGCCTTGTTGCCATTGGTACAATTGCCGACATAGTCCCCTTAATAGAGGAGAATAGGATTCTGGTAAAAAGTGGCCTTACTGTGTTGAAAAAAACCCGGAAACCCGGAATCAATTCCTTATTAAGGGTGTCAGGTATAAAGAATAATCAGGCAATAACTACTTATGACATAGCCTTTAAAGTAGCCCCGAGACTTAATGCCATGGGGCGATTAGGCCCTGCAACACAAGCGGTTCGCCTCCTTACGACTGATGATGAGGCGGAAGCGTCTTCAATTGCCACTCAGATGGACACCCTTAACGGTCAGAGGCAGAAAATACAAACTAGAATTGTTTTAGAGTGTAGGGAAAAGATCGATAAAATGGAGTACTTAGAAAGACATCGAACAATTGTCCTCTCTAATCCACAATGGCACCGGGGAGTGATAGGTATTGTGGCTTCAAAGATTGTCGATGAATATTATCGCCCTACCTTGCTGTTTACTGAGGAAGAAGATTTGCTGAAAGGATCAGGTAGAAGCATAGATGGATTTGATCTCTATAAAGCCCTCTCAGGTCTTAGCGATCTGTTAACGCAATTTGGTGGTCATGAATATGCAGCAGGGATTACCCTTGAATCGAAAAATTTTGAAGAGTTTTGTGATAAATTCGAGGAGCTTGCCAGCAAAAAATTAGATACAAAGGACATGGCTCCGAAAATAGAGGTCGATACCAGATTAGGACTGGAATCTATCAATCCCCAGGTAGTACAAGATATTGAGATGTTGTTACCCTTTGGCCACAAGAATCCTCAGCCTATATTCTGGGCTGGTCCTGTAAAGGTTGTCTTTTCCACAGTGGTAGGGAATGATCATTTGAAACTTAAAATACAAGAAAAGGGAACCACCTTTGATTGCATTGCATTTGGTAAGGCTGCATTACATCCTCTGGAGGGAAAAGTAGCAGATATCCTCTTTCATGTGGAGATTAATACATGGCAGGGAACAGAGTCCATTCAATTGGTGATAGTTGATATGCGTATCAACTAAAACTGTCTGTTGATTGTTGTCCGTTAAAAAACAGTGATTAGTGAACGGCGAATTTAGATTTTACGTGTCAGGAAATAATTTGGCAGCCTCTTCAATATCTTCCGGGGAGAATATAAAAAGGGATTTTTCTTCACCCTGGATAGCAGAGCCATACACATAATTGATGTTTATTCCTTCTTTGCCAAATTTTTCTGCCATTTTGGCAAGGGTACCAGGTTTATTATCAATAACCAGGGCAATAACCGGCATCACATCAAAGATGTAATCACCCTTGGCTAAGAGATCAACAGCCAAATCAGTATTATCCACCAAGAGCCTGATAAGGGCAAACTCTGCTGAATCTTTCTTCATTGATCCATAGCTGGCAGCAGAGGCAATCCGTTTAAGGGATTTTCCTCTACCCCTAAAAAGTTCCTGCACATATTGCGACGCATCTTGAATGGTAAGGGCATCAATATTAATTCCGGCTTGGAACAAGGTTGTGGTAAGTTTTCCTAATTCCCCCGGTACATTCTTTAAAAAAAGTGATATCTCCGTTCTTACCATATGGTAGCCCTTATTTATCTCTCTCCCATGTACCCTTTAAAATATTTAAAAAATTCTGAATCTGTTGAAAGCACAAGGGTGCTATCTTTATCCATGGTCTCTTTGTAGATATCGAGTGTGTTAGTAAAGGAATAGAAATCAGGATCTCGTCCATAGGCCTGGGCATAAATTTTTGTTGACTCGGCATCTGCCTTACCCTTTATTTCCTGGGCCGTTCTATATGCCTCTGATGTGATCCTTTTCATCTCCTTTTCTTTGTCACCTTCTATCTTCCTTGCCTCTCCTTTCCCTTCTGACCGAAACTTTTCAGCTATCTGTTTTCTCTCTGCAATCATTCTGGCATAGACTGATCGTTGCACCTCTTCTACATAATTTAATCTCTTTATCTTGACATCTACCAGCTCTATACCGAATTTGGCCAGCTTTGGCTGTGCCTGCTCCATAATTCCC
>JAFDDS010000040.1 GCA_019310745.1 Deltaproteobacteria bacterium
GATTCAGAGAACAGTGGAAAAAATGCATTACAGAGAATAAAAAATGGAAAATATACCTTTTTAATTACTGATATCAATATGCCGGAATTTAATGGAATTGAATTAATAAAGAAGGCGAGGGAAGATAAACTTGATATAAGTATAATTGCTATGACTGGTTACGATAAAGACTTTGCGTATATGGATGTTATTAATGCTGGCGCAAATGATTTTATTACCAAGCCCTTTAAGATTGATGAAATAGAGGCGAAGATAACCAGGATATTGATAGAGAAAAGGATTAGAGATGAATTAGCCAAATTATCAATAACTGATAACCTCACCGGACTTTTTAATCAAAGACACTTTCATAATAAATTAAAAGAGGAAGTGAATAGGGCAAACCGCCAGAACCATCCCTTATCCCTGATCCTTTTGGATCTTGATAAATTCAAAGAATATAATGATACATATGGTCATCTTGCAGGTGATAAGATGCTTGCTAAATCTGGTAAGATAATACTTTCAAACATCAGAGAGAACGTAGACACAGCTTTCAGGTATGGTGGTGATGAGTTCGCAATTATTCTCGTTGAGGCAAATAAAGAAATTGTTCTCAATACAAGTGAAAGGCTTAAAAAAGGATTTAAAGAGGGAGATGGTGTTACCGCAAGTGTAGGCTTTGCAACGTATTCAAATGAAATGAGTGTAAGTGATTTGATTGCATTATCAGACAAAGATCTTTATGAATCAAAGAATGAGAATAATAGGTAATGTTTTTACATACATATTATGTCTGATAATATATATTATGTAAACTTAGCTATAAATAGTTAAGTTTTACGTCCTTATTTACCATTATTATAAACATTTAAAATTTTTGGAGGTTTTTATTTTTATGAGCAGTGTAGTTAAAAAAAGAAGAAAAAAGATACGGAAACATAAATATAGAAAATTACTAAAATCTATGCGTCATAAAAATAAACGATAGTCTTTTATTTTTTTTAATAAATAAAGGGAGACTTAAAATAAAGTCTCCCTTTCTGTGCGCATAGGTAAATATTTTTATGAATACCATCCACCGCCAGTTTTTTTACCTAATTTACCGGCCCTTATCATTGTTTTTAATAGATTTGGTGCGACCCATTTGTTCTCTTTATTTAATTCATTAAAAAAATATTGCGTTACAAAGTATGCTACATCAATCCCCGTTAAATCCATTAGTTCAAATGGACCCATAGGATAATTGAGACCATTTTTTACTGCCTTATCAACGTCCTCAATGGATGCAATACCTTCCTCCACAATCTTTATAGCCTCGATCATATGAGGAATCATTATTCGATTAACGATAAAACCTGGTGAGTCCTTTTTGACTTCCACCGTCGTTTTACCCATTTTTTGAGCCAGATCTGTAGAGGTTTTAATAGTCTCATCACTTGTTGAATAGCCTCTAATTATTTCCACGAGCCTCATTATCGGAACGGGATTAAAAAAATGCATTCCACAAACCTTATCAGGCCTTTTAGTGCTTGCAGCTATTTCTGTAATTGACATAGATGATGTATTACTAGCCAGAATAGTATCAGGTTTACATAATTCATCTAATTCTTTGAATACGCTCTTTTTTAGATCTAAATCTTCAATAACTGCTTCTACAACAAAATCAACATCTTTAAGATCGTCCATATCTATTGTGCCTTTTATTCGGCCAATAATGGTGTCTTTTTGTTTGGCATCAATTTTCTCTTTTTCTACACTTTTTGAAAGAAACCTCTCGATATTTTTCATTCCCGCTTCTACAAATCTCATTTCTATGTCTCTCATGACAACATCACAGCCGATTTGGGCTGCTACCTGAGCAATACCATTACCCATTGTCCCAGCACCAACAATACCAACTTTTTTTATTTCCATAGCTCCTCCTTTGAAATAACTTTGAAACAATTGTTTATATGTTACATTACCTTTATTACGTAACCTATTTAAATAAATATTATATCAGGGTTTATTAAAGAATGCACGACCTTTTAGATTAAATCATTTTTTTTCTAACACATTCAGAAATAGATAACAAGGATCTAAGTGAGCTATCATACCTAAAAGAGTTATGCATATACATTAATCTACGAGAAAACGTATCTATAACCATGCTATCCATAACTTTAGCTTACTTTCGTCACTTTTCACATAGGCATCACTATTCTCACTCGGTTGTCGAGGTAGCTAGAAAGAGTAGAAGAATTTCTTGGAGACCATCCCAGCGATTGTTCCCACACATCATCACTTTCCATACAGAGATAAATTCCCAAATTATCATGCCATTTATTTAATCTTTCTGATAACTTAGCATACATTTCTACCCTGATGGGCTTGAAATATCTCTGTTTACCGTCTAAACCGGTAACAAATTCACCATCAAAGATATGTGTATCTGGAAATCTTTTTAAAATACGCCACTTGAGATCTGGCATATACCTAAAAGAGCCAATGCTTATCCAGATAATAGAGGCTGGATCAATATATCTCTCCAAAAGTTTGATAATCTCTTCATATTCATTTTCCCATCCTGAATAATGTAGTAATGGATCAAAATGAAAGGCTATTGCAAATCCTGCTTTTTGGCATTCCCGTGCGGAAATGATTCTCTCTTTTAGGCTTGCTGTTTTTCCCTCTTCATTGGCTATAATTCGAGAGGTATTTAAAGACCATGCGACAACTATCCTTTTTCTATAGCTGCTTTTCATAATGTCTTTGATAAAAGAAGTTTTTGTCTTGAGCTCCAGTATGCAGTTGGTTCTGAAAGAAAAAAAAGGAAGTAAAAAATCAGTCCATCTTGTAATATAATTAAGGGCAAGACTATCGGTAAATTCTCCAGTCCCGATCCTGAATATCCTATCCGGGTGGTTATCAATAAATTCACCTATCACATTAAGTTTATCTTCTAAATTAGTAAAAAGTCTTAATGATGGTTGATTAACGTAGGATTGAAGAAAACAATAACTACATTCCATCGGGCAGTTTATACCTACATTGAGGATCTGGTACCCGCAGCAGATATATCTCCTTGTTCCAGGACAGGATTTAAGAAATTCACCTTTATAGTGGATAAGCCTCAGCGAATCTTTATCCATCTCTTCAATATCTTCCCGCAAGGCTAATTCATTTGATCCTACAAACTCTCTTGGTATATTTGGCAATTTTTCAATTACTTTCTTTGAAAGGGAGTCGTTTTCAGCCTCTCTTTCAATCAAGATTCGCCTCACTTCAAATCGTTTCATAGGCCTTTTATAAATGCTTTTTTGAAATCCGAAAACAGAAATATAAAATCCGAAATGCTATATGCCCTTCCAAAAATCGGGTATGTGTTTTAATTCAGGTAAATTATATACATCAGCTAACTTCCCTTTAAGGTCTTCACCTTTTCTAAACGTTACTTCGAGCTTATAATCAGTCCCCTCAAAAAAAGGTGGGGGAATTATTTTAACTCCTAAGGGAAGAGAAAGATTGGAAATACCCTTGTTAAATAATTTTTCAGCCTTAGAAAGGGATGGAAATCTTCTAAATTTCAGTATCTTAACTATGGCTTTTACCTTCTGTGGTTTATTCATCGTAGTAGTACGTAAAACCTCTTTAATATCTTTTGAATCTATAATCTCTTTAATTGAGCGCCCTTCCCTGCTGGCAATTTCTTTAATCCATTGTATGGTCTCCCATTGCTGATTAAAGCTCCATTTTAAAGATGTAAATAGTTCATTAATCTCAAGCCGATTATTTTTCTCAATATTCCTCAGTAATCCAGCCACCCGTATGGATAATCTTTCCATAGCGACATAAATCTTGATTCTCTCTTCTAACTCCTCTAAACCTAAAAACAATTCTAATTGCTGTTTGTTTGAAGGAATACCAAGAATAGGCATGAAATTGGTTACTATTTCTTCTGTGCTAGTGAAACGGGTTAGTCTCTGCAAAATCATCCCTTTTTCAATATTATTCAATTGACGATGAATGAGATTATCATTTAAATTAAATAAAAGCGCATTAAACAGAGAGAAACTATCAGGCAACACGTGGCATATTATATCGTGCCACCCCAATTCTTTTACAGCCATTAGCCTTCGATAACCGGCAACTACTAAAAAATTCTTATTGGGATTTCTAAGCAGATATGGTGGATTTATAACACCAAATTTTTCAATAGATGCCTTAAGTGGTTCCAGGTTAAAATTAAAACTCATACAGAATGGGCCTGGCGTTAAACCAATATCTGAAATGGCTATATTTACAAGGCTGCTTTTTAATAGTTTTTTTTTCATCATAATCGCCTCTGGAAAGATTTTTTACTAACGCATCAATGCAACGGACTGCATTTAAACATAATTTTTGACAAGGAGACAATGGTGAAAATCAGAAAGAGCTTTTTTTTCTTACTAGTGCTCGTAATGATCTATTCATTTCTTTTCTCCTCTATCGGCTATAGTGAAGAGCGTGGGAAAGAATTGAATGGATGGGAGAATTTAAAAGAGACCGCTGAAGAAACATGGCGAAAGAATGTTCTGGGGATAGAAAGGCAATGGGATGAGATAGAAGACCAGCAGAGACGTGAATTGCAAGAGTTAAAAAGAAGGATAGACCTCCTCTGGGGAGAGGAAGGAGTTACCTCTACAAAAAAGAATTGGATTGATTATAATGAAAATTTTTCAGTAAGGAGCAATATTGAGTTTAAAAATGGGACAATGGAAATCGATGCCCTTGTCCCTTCAAATGTTTCAAATCCATATGAAAGAGCGAAGCAAAAAATTTCAGACAAGATGGTGACTTCCTTTATGGCAAAGGGAATTGAGCAACAAGGTATATTAACAAACCAGTTGAAAACATCAAAGTGTTTCTATGTCACCAATAAAAATCTTAAAAACTATATCCAAAGTGATCTATTTCCTAAGATAGATAAAGTTCCAACATCAATCATAGGTACTGATGGTAACACAAGACTAAGATTTGGTGCAAGAACTTCCCTTGTCCCCGGTCATTTGAGGATACGAGCAGAAAAATACAGGAATACTGTCCAGGCAAATGCAAACCGTTTTTCTCTTGAACCACAATTAATTATGGCGGTAATTCACACCGAATCTTACTTTAACCCCTTTGCCAGATCTCATGCCGGGGCCTATGGTTTAATGCAGGTCATTCCACGATATGCAGGCAGAGAGGCATACCAGTTTATCTATAAACAGGATAGAATTATTACCCCACCCTACCTTTACCAGTCTGTTAATAATATCAATCTTGGCTCCGCGTATCTTTATCTCCTTTACAACAAACATTTTGCCGATATTCAAGGAAGGGATAAACGTCTCTACCTAACAATATGCGGCTATAACTGGGGTCCAACTGCTATCAGACAGAAGATAATCCAAAGGCATCAAGTCTCTTTTATGTCAAGCGATAAACTCTATAGATTACTCAGGCACAGAACACCTAAAGAAACAAGTGATTATCTTAAAAGGGTCACAGAAAGATCAAATACTTATAAGAATTTTTTTTAAAGCTTCATGGACTCTTTCCATGATAAATTTAAGCCAGCTAAAATCTCTTTAAATTTTTCTTGACATATTTAAATATTGTCGACAAAATTAGTTTCGACAAGAGGAGATAAAATGCGTTTATTGGAATATGAATCAAAAGAAATCTTGGCAAAAAGAGGCATACCAATACCTTCCGGGGTTCTAATTTCCAGTCATGTACATGCCTCCCTCCCCTCTCCGGTCATCATTAAGGCTCAGATTCCAATAGGAGGCCGTCAAAAGGCAGGAGGGATTGCGGAAGCCCTGGATCAAAAGGAGTCTAAATCCAAGCTAGAGCAAATGCTTTTTAGTAATGTTCGAGGCTTCCGCGTGAATAAGGTCTTAGTAGAAGAAAAACTGGATATTTCCCAGGAATATTATTTAGGGATAACATATGACACAATAGCTAAAGAGCCAATTGCAATCTTTTCTGCCGAAGGTGGCGTTGATATTGAGGAGTTGGCCCTGCAAAAGCCGGAAAAGGTGCAGAAAAGACATTTTTCAGTTAGAACCGGTCTTCCAGAATATAAGGCCCGTGAGATGATTTCTTTAACCGGGATTAACGGAAAAACATTATTAGGTTTATCCAATATCTTTTCTCTCTTAGCAAACATTTTTTTGGAAAATGATGCCACTATTGCGGAAATAAATCCCTTAGCCCAAACCACAGATGGAAAGAGAGTGGCCTTAGACTGTCATTTAGAAATAGACGATGATGCCCTATTCAGAAATAGAAAAATTGCAGAGAAGGAGAAAGATCCAGATAGAATCACAGGAAAACAAAAACAAAGCGATTTTGAAAAAAAGGCAGTCGAGATTGATAATCTGGACCAAAAAGGGGTAGCCGGAAGACTGATCGAATTCGATGGAGATTTAGGTCTAATTATTGGTGGTGGAGGGGCTTCTCTTACTGCATTTGACGCCGTTCAAAGACACGGTGGGCAACCTGCAAACTACTGCGAGATTGGGGGTAACCCTTCGGTGTTAAAAACAAAGGAGCTTACCAAACACATACTCTCGAAACCGGGCGTAGAAAAAATTGCCGTGATCATGAATGTCGTAAGTAATAC
>JAFDDS010000041.1 GCA_019310745.1 Deltaproteobacteria bacterium
CCGTGTATAAAGCGAGAGATCCTAAAATCAATCGCCTCTTGGCAATCAAGACAATCCGTTTCTCTGATGAATTTGAAGAGGATCAGCTAAAAGAAATAAAAGAGCGTTTCTTTATGGAGGCTGAGTTGGCAGGAAAACTCTCGCACCCTGGAATTGTTGCCATTCACGACATAGGAGAAGACTATGACCTTACGTATATGGCCATGGAATTCCTAGACGGAGATGATCTCGAAAAATATTGCAAGAAAGGATCGCTCCTTCCAACGAGAAAATTACTCGATATCATAGCTGAAACAGCCGACGCCTTAGAATATGCGCACAACAATAATGTAATTCACAGAGACATAAAACCAGCAAATATCATGCTATTAAAAATTGGTAAGGTAACAGTAACTGATTTTGGAATAGCAAAGTCAATGTCTGCCTCAAAAACCAGAAGTGGAATAATACTCGGTACACCGAACTATATGTCACCAGAACAGATTATGGGTCGTCATATAGATGCCCGCTCAGATATATTCTCGCTGGGTGTGGTATTCTTTCAGCTCCTCACAGGAGAATTGCCATTCACTGGTGACAACATGAACAGTCTTTTTTACAAAATCACTCAGGAAAAACATACCCCACCCCATACACTAAATCCAAAAGTTATTAAACCATGTGAGCAGATACTCGATAAAGCCTTAGCCAAAAATCCAGATCATAGGTTTCAGAAGGCGAGTGATTTTTCTAAATATTTAAGAGTGTTAGCGAATAAAATTGATACACTGAGGGCACAAAAAAATAAAAATACCAAGTAGAAGTTGAAAATCATTAAGGAGACACATTGAAAATTTCAGCTGCGGGACTTTCTGATGTAGGCCTTAAGAGGGAAATCAACGAGGATTCCTTTGCAATGGATAACTCTGCCAAATTATACATCGTGGCTGATGGTATGGGGGGTCATTTGGCTGGAGAAATTGCCAGCAAGGTTGCCGTACAGATAATCCAGAAAAATGTTAATAATTGGATAAATAAAAACAGTCCTGTAACTGAAATATTTGACTTTCCGGATATGACCTTGAGCCAAAGAGGTAATTATCTATCAAGTAGTATAAAATTAGCGAACAGAGTCATATATGAGATGTCTCAAGAATATACAGAATACAAAGGTATGGGAACAACAATTGTAATTCTGGCAATAATGCCCTCTACCATAATTTCAGCTAATGTGGGTGATAGCAGGATATATCTTATAAGAGAAGCTTCAATGGAGGCCCTTTCTAAGGAACACAGTATGGTAGCTGAACAGTTAGAGATGGGCCTGATATCCGAAGAAGAAGCAAAAATTTCACCTTTACGACACATACTCACAAGAAATTTAGGTTCTTCAGATACTGTTGATGCAGATGTGTACGAAATTGAGCACGTAGATAATGACCGTTTTTTACTCTGCACTGATGGGCTCACAGACCTTGTGTCAGACAATGAAATACTAAACATAATCAACAATGGAAATGACCCCGAACATATCTGCCAGCAACTCATTTCTGAAGCCAACAAGAGAGGTGGTAATGATAATATCACTGTCTCTTTAATATGTGTAAATAAAGAATCTGATGAAAAGCGAGGAATAAAAAAAAAATTTCACACCTTTTTTAAGAATAAAAACTGAGAGTCTGCTTTTTCTTATTAACCACAAAAAGGGGCATATATTATGGCACGTGTTATAGTAGTATTTAATAAAAAAGTGATAAAGGAGTATCCTTTTTCCAAAGATAGCATGACTATCGGGCGAGATGAAGCAAGTGAAATTGTTATTGATAATCTAGCAGTATCCGGTCACCATGCCAGAATAGATAAAACTGGAGATATTTATATCCTTACTGACCTACAAAGTACAAATGGAACATTTGCAAATGATAAAAAAATTACTTCTTATAAACTACAGCATAAGGATAAAATAACTATCGGCAAACATCTCCTTTTCTTTGCCATGTCAAAGCAGGAGCAGGCCAAAGCTAAAGACGGAGAGCTTGATAAGACCATGATCCTTGATACAGCCCAGCAAAAAGAGCTGTTAGAGAAACAGGCCGAAAAAAAGGCCAAGGATGCATCCGCTCAACAAGGAAAAATTGGTATCGTAAGCTTTATTGATGGCTCTGGTGAAGGCGAAATTCAACTGACGAAAAAGTTGACCAAGATAGGCAAAGCTGAAACCTCTGAAATAAGGCTCAGCGGTTTATTTATGCCTCCTACTGCAGCTACTATTAGCCGAAGACCAAATGGATATGCTATTACAGCAACTACTGGGAAAACAAAAGTAAAAGTTAATAATAAAGTAATAAAAGAAAGCTATTATCTTAAGGATTTTGATACGATTGAAATAGGATCATTTAAGTTCCAATTTTATAGCCATGATATAGAAGATGAAAAATAAGCGAAGCGGAAAAAGCAGAATACAAATAACGACACTTTTGTTAAGTGTTGCCATCCTTTTTCTTGCCCCTTTTTATTTAGAGGCCTCTGAAAGGCAATCCATTAAAGTGAAAGCAGATGACTCAATAAGCTTCCTTTGCTTTAAAATATACGGCAGATTCAACCCTGAAATGACAAAACAATGTGTCCAGATTAATCCCCATATTAAAGATTGGAATAATCTTACTGAAGGAAAAGAAATAAAATTTTTATCAAAAAAAGAAATGAATAACATTGTCCCAGAGCAAAAAAGAGAAACGGTAGTGATAACCTTTTTGAAGCATCCAGCAATAATCACAAAAGACACCAAAGACCTTCATAAAAAAGCTTTATTAAATATGATTCTTGATTCTAAAGATCGTATAGAAGTGAAACGCGGTGGTAGCGTAGAATTAATGATGAGTCATGGAAGAGTTATCAGATTAGATGAGGGCTCAACACTAAGAGTTGGTACCTTAAAGAGGGATGAGCACAAAAAATCAGTTGTGGGGAAATTTAAATTATTTCTTGGAAGGCTCTGGGGAAAGGTACTGCAAGCTAAATCACGCAGGAAAAAAGAAATGTATGTATCCACCCCAACCTTGGTAGCTGGTGTCAGGGGGACAGCATATGACCTGAAATTACAGCGTGACCAGTCCACCGTCATCAAGGTCTTTGAAGGAGAGGTTGAAATATATAATCCTTTGCAAAAAATGCCCGAATCCGGGATTATTACTGATTTTAAAAAACCACATAGAGTTCAAGGTCCCCACAAAATCACCGAAAAGGAATGGAATGAGATCCTTCTTAGGCAATATCAACAGGTAATTGTCACTAAAGAAGGCATTAGCACACCTATTAGTTTTGACCATGAAACGGAAAGAAAAACTGAATGGATACAGTGGAATGAAGAAAGGGATCTAAGACTAAGTGGAAAGGAAATCCTCTAAAACTGTTGTTACTTCTCTGTCATATCTAAAGATTTAAGTCTTTCATCTTTTATTTCCTTTAATCGTGTTGCTATCTGGTGTTTTGAAAACGTTCTGTTGCAGTGTGTGCACTGGTAGATTTCTTCTGTGATTTCATCATGTATGAGATTATCTGAAAAATTTACCCTTCGAAACTGGGTAGAAAAAGAGTGGATTTTAATAAAATTTTTATTTTTGCAGTTATCACATAAAAAATAATCCTTGATAGTGTCCATGAGTGTCCCCCAAAAAAAGCATCTCTCTTGTTCGATCAGGTGTATCCTCTTATCCAATTTAGTATATTTTGTCAAAGAAAATATGTGTAACGATTCTTTCTTATTTGTAATTGTAGAAAAAATTATCGTTATGTGTATGGTAGGTAATTCCCTTTACATCCCTTTGAAGTTTAGGCATAGAAAATACAATTATCTTCTTGAATGATACTTTTTATTGTGGTAGAAAAAGCAATAAAGTTATCGTCCTCATTTATAATAAAAGAAAAAATAAGGAGGGAAAAATGGCGGCTTTAGTTGGTGGTGTGGTATCGTTGGTTTTGGGAATTATAGGAATTATTATCTTTTGGGGATATTTTATTACTGCTTTAGCAGCTGGAATACCTGTCTTACTTATTGTGGGTGGTGCTTTAGCTACATATCTTGGCATTGAAGAATGGAAAGATAAAAGAAATGCAGAAACATTTGAGGAAGAGCCTGATGCAGGCGAGTTAAAGAAAGAGGTAGAGGATCTTAAGAAAGAGGTAAAGGATCTTAAGAAAGAAGAATAGGCTGATTCCTTTTTTACATTAATTGGAATCAATAAAAGACATTATTTTTTGAAAATCTCTAACTCATTAAAAAAGTAAGCTATCTCAAATGCAGCACTTTGGGGGCTATCCGATCCATGCACAACATTTTTTTCAATATCTGTTGCATAATCATGCCTAATGGTGCCTTTCGCAGCCTCCTTATAGTCGGTAGCCCCCATTAATTTCCTATAGGCATTAATACCATCTTCACCCTCCAGAACCATTACCACACATGGATTTGAAGACATAAAATCAGTAACACTTTCATAAAACGGTTTCCCTGCATGCACCTTATAAAAACCTTTCGCCTGCTCTTTTGTCATCCAAATCATTTTAATAGCTAACAGATTGAGGCCTTCTTTTTCTAACCGTCGAATGACCTCACCTATAAGACCTCGAGCCACACCATCGGGTTTAATGATAGCCAATGTCATTTCCATTTCTACCCTCCTTCTCGCAATAATAAATGCCATTGTTCATGAGACATCTGCCACTGGATGAAAAAACAGTTAGAAAACTCAATATGTAACAAATAACTAATGACCAATGACTCGTAATGTACCATGCCACCACATCACATATCTCATAAACAAAAGATCAGTCAAGCAAAAATCTGTATGCTTTAAGCGCATTCCTAAAATTGTCTTGCAGCATATTTAGGTACTGTGCTATAAAAATTTTCCTACATTTCGCTTGGTAAAAACATACATCCAATACATTAATAAGGAGGATTAAATAGTGGAAGAAGAAAGAGAAATTATGGAAGTAGACGTACTCTTTGTAGGTGGTGGCATCGCCAACCTAAGTGGTGCCTTTCATCTCTCGAATCTCATAAAGGCGCACAATAATAAGGTTGAGCAAGAAGGGAAAGGGGAAAGGCTTGACGAAATCATGATTGCACTGCTCGAAAAAGGTACCGATATTGGCTCTCATAGTATTTCTGGGGCTATTATGGATCCTGTTGCCCTCAAAGAGCTTATCCCTGATTTTCTGGAAAAAGGTGCACCATTTGAAGGTAAGATTACAAAAGAAGAAGTCTCCCTATTAACCACAAAAGGACGCATTAAATCTCCTATAACACCCCCTCCACTAAATAATCATGGGAATTTTATCGTCGCACTTTCAAAGATAACCAACTGGCTCGGTAATTTGGTTGAGGAAAATGGCGTAGACATATTTCCCGGATTCGCAGGAACAGAGATACTCTACGACGGCAACAGAGTTATTGGAGTGAGAACAGGTGATAAGGGAATAGATCCAGATGATAATAAGAAAACAAACTTTGAACCAGGAATTGATTTACATGCCAAGGTTACTGTATTTGGTGAAGGCACAAGAGGGAGCCTCGCCAAAACACTTATAAAAAAATTGAATTTGGACGAAGGAAAAAATCCACAGACCTATGTAGCCGGAGTAAAAGAGGTGTGGGAAACCCCAGAGCAAAGATTTGAGCCAGGACAAGTGTTCCATAGTATGGGCTACCCCCTTAAAAGTAATACATATGGGGGGGGTTTCATCTATGGAATGAAAAACAACATGATCTCAGTTGGCCTATTAACTGGACTGGACTGTGAAGACCCATTTCTGGATCCCCATCTTGAATTTCAAAAGTTCAAACTCCACCCTTTTGTAGCGGAGATATTAAAGGACGGCACACTTATCCAATATGGAGCAAAAACAGCCCCAGTTGGAGGATATTTTTCTATTCCAAAGCTCGCATTTGATGGAGGGGTTATTATTGGAGATTCAGCCAGCCTATTCATTAGCCAAAAGATCAAAGGGATTCACATTGCTATGAAATCAGGCATGCTTGCTTCTGAAACGATCTTGGAGGCACTTCTAAATAAAGATTTCTCTTCAGCCCAACTTGAGCGATACCACACATCCCTCTATAAAAGTTACATAGGCAAAGAACTTCACAAGGTAAGAAATTTTCATCAGGCATTCCAGAAGGGTTTATGGATAGGTCTCATTAAAGCAGGATTACAGTATGTGTTAGGGGGCAGGATTTTGAAAGGAAGACTTTCTGCAAAGGCCGATTTTGTCCACCAGAAAAAGGTAATTGATTTCTATGGAACTGCCTCTCCTCCAGATGAACAAAAAGGTATAATAAAATTCGACGGAAAGCAAACCTTTGATAAAGAGTCTGATGTGTATTATTCAGGAACAATCCATGAGGAACAGCAACCTGCCCATCTCAAGATACCTGATCTGAATATCTGCTATACTAAATGCAGAGAAGAATATCAAAATCCATGCCTTAGTTTTTGTCCTGCTAATGTCTATGAAATGGAAGTTGATGAGGAGACTGGTACGCCGAGGATGAAGCTAAACTTTTCTAACTGTGTCCATTGTAAAACCTGCGACATAAAAGATCCCTGTAGCTAAAAAATAGCTACATTTATAAACCAAGCAAGGGATATCATAATGGATATAATGAGTGAAATTTCAAAGATAGTTGGAGAAAAAAATGTATTTTCTGATGCTGTAGAGTGCATTTGCAATTCGCGTGATATGTCGGTGCATGTTGGAGTGCCTGATCTTGTGGTGTATGCCCAGACCACAGAGCAGGTATCCGCTATTATGCAATTGGCCAACCAGGAAAAGGTTCCGGTTACTATCCAGGGTTCCGGTACAAGTGTCACTGGTGCCTCCCTTCCAGTAGAAGGCGGCATACTGCTGGATGTCCATAAGATGAACAAGATTCTGGAAATCAATAAGCAGGATTTCTATGCACGGGTGGAACCTGGAGTCATCTGTATGGACCTAAATAAAGCCCTGGCCAAAAATGATCTCATGTTTCCCCCTAATCCTGGGAGTGAACTTATTGCATCAATAGGTGGCATGATGTCTACCAATTCAAGTGGTCATCGGGCTGTTAAATATGGCACAGCCAAGGACTATGTAAAAGCCCTTACAGTAGTTCTTGCTGATGGAACCATTATTGAAACTGGATCTAAAACACCCAAATCATCTATGGGCTATGATCTAAACCATGTCTTTGCCAGTTCAGAGGGAACGCTTGGGGTCATTACTGAGATAACAGTAAAGATTCAGCCTCTTCCGGAATACAGTGCCCTTGCCCTTGCAATCTTTCGAGATCTGGATGCAGGAGGAAAAGCGGTGAGTGATATCATAGCCTCTGGGATACAACTTACCGCATGTGAAATATTGGATAAATACAGCCTCAAGATCGTTGAAGATTATATTGATAAAGATGTGAGCAAGATAGAGGCCATGCTGATCATTGAGTGCGATGGTGCCAAGGAGATAGTTGCCAGGGATATGGAAAGGATTGGTGCGATATGCAAAAAATATAATGTGGAGGACTTCACCTGGAGTGATGACCCGGTCAAAGCTGCCGAGATTATGGAGGCGCGTGGAAAACTGGTGCCAACACTGTCTCGAATTAAACCCGGCAACAGACTCGTTGCAATATCAGAAGATCCTGGCATTCCTCCATCAAAGATTCCTGAAACCATAAAGAGGGCACAGGCGATAGCAGATAAATACAACCTGCTGCTTACCACCTTTGGCCATATTGGCGATGGAAATGTGCACACTACCTTTGTAACGGATATGCGAAGCCAAGATGAATGGGATAGGCTCAAGCCCGCCGTTGATGAACTTGCTGAATTTATCCTTGAGATGGGGGGTACTATTACCGCTGAACACGGAACCGGTCTTGCCAGGGCACCATATATAGAAAAACAGCTGGGACCAGCATTGGATGTAATGCGATCGATAAAAAAGGCCCTTGATCCTAATGGGATACTCAATCCAGGCAAGATGGGATTAGACAAAAAGAAACATGATATCTATGACTACTTTGCCTTTAAACCCCTCTTAGAACACCCGGAGGGTCTTAACTCCTTTGGATATGATGCAGACAATGAGATCCTTGCATGTATAAACTGTGCCTTCTGCCGCTTAGGATGCCCTACCTATGATGTTACCCAACTCGAGTCACGGAATGCCAGAGGCAGGACTATCCTTGCATTCAACTTAATGACTGGAGAAATTGCGCCCTCTAAAGAACTCGCAAACTCATTTTATACCTGCACAACCTGCAATGCCTGCACCTATTTCTGCCCTGCACGGATCAAGGTAGATCAAATCATTCAAAAAGGACGTGAAAAACTCTTTACCTCCGGTTTTACTCCTGAACCGGTTACCGCACTGAGGGACAGTATTTTAAATACCGATAATGTTTACGCAGCTACAAGGGAAGACAGGATTGCCATCTATCCACCATCTATCAAAAAAAAGGTTGAAACCGGTGACGTAAAGAAAAAGGCGGATACTCTTCTGTTTATGGGGTGTGTCTCAAGTTACTTAGATATGAAAATTGTTCCCAGCTTTTTTAAGATCATGGATGCCGCTGGTGTTGATTATACAATGCTTGGAAAAAATGAGATCTGCTGCGGATTTCCCCTCCACCTGATGGGTGATCAAGAAAAATTTGAGCAAAATGCCAGAAACCTTATTGATCTTATTAAGGCAACTGAGGCAAAAGAACTGGTAACTCCCTGTGCCGGTTGTTATAAAACGTTTAAAAAATACTATCCAGAAGCAGGAGACATGGGAGTTAAGCTTTTTCATTCCGTTCATTATATTCAAAAGCTACTAGAGGAGAAAAAAATACAATTGGGTGGTGATCTTGGTAAAAAGATCACCTATCATGATCCGTGTGATCTTGGTAGAACGTTTGAGATATTTGATGAGCCGAGGGAGATACTGAAGGCCATCCCTGATATTGATTTTGTCGAGATGAACAGAAACCGGTTAATGGCCCGATGCTGCGGAGGTGGAGGAAGTGTCATAGCGCTGGAGCCGGAACTCGCAGCAGATATGGCAGCAGTCAGGGTAAAAGACGCTGTAGAGGTAGATGCAGAGATAATAGTGTCTGGTTGTTCAGCATGCAAGGATAATCTCAGGAAAGGGGTAAAGGCCATTCCTAAAGATGAACGACCAAAGATCAAAGTGATGGATATTACTGAGATAGTAGCCAACTCTATCATAGAGTGATGAGTATCGCAATCGTGTTTGTTGAGTTCATTGAGTTCATTTTATTTCATAGCAATAAACCAAAGAAACCCAACAACCTCAAAAACCGCTGAAAAGGAGGATAAAAATGACAACCAGTAAATGGATGCATGCAGGAACCGTTGTCAAAATGAACGCCATTAATCATCCAGAAAAATTAGGGTGGCAGGATAAAAATAATGAATGCACCTTTAAGAAATGGAATGAGAGGGCATGCAGAATTTCTCATGGTCTATCAGACTTAGGTGTTTGCTATAAGGACAGGTTTGCCGTATTAGCATTTAACCGGGGTGAGTGGATGGACATATATGCCGGATGTGCGAAGGGGGGGCAAATCATAGTTCCATTAATGTTTCGCCTCGCACCGCCTGATATGGAATATATCGTCAATCACGCAGAATGTAAGGCCCTTATTGTTGAGCATCCCTTTGTGGAAATGATAGATGGCATAAAAGACAAACTTCCAGTTCCAAAAGATGCCTATGTTTATCTGGGAGAAGGCCCTATTCCCGATGGGTATATAGGGTATGAGGATTGGCTGGCCAAATCATCCCCGGAAGAACCTGATATCATTGTAGACAGCGATGACACATGGACCTTCATGTATACCTCAGGAACAACAGGAAGGCCCAAAGGTGTGGTCAAAACCCATGAAAGTTACCACGCCCAATATGTATTGAATAATATGAACCAGGGTGTAAGACCTACCGATAAAGTGATGCTGGTTATGCCAATGTGCCATGTGAACTCTATATTTTATTCCTTTCCCTATACCATGCTGACTGCCCCGGTATTTGTGTATAATATGGTGAGCTTTGACGCTGAAGACCTGCTTAAAACCATTGAGAAATACAAAATCACCTTTACCTCCCTGGTACCTACCCATTATATTATGATGCTTGCCCTCCCAGATGAGGTGAAAAATAACATCGACGTATCTTCCATACGACAATTATTAATATCCTCTGCTCCGGCCAGAAAAGATCTCAAGCTTGCGATTATGGATTATTTTAAAAATGCAGAGCTTTGGGAGGCCTATGGTACGACAGAGGGCGGCTTAGTAACTCTTCTACGGCCAGAATATCAGTTCGAAAAACTTGGCTCTATCGGCAAGGAAATCTTTGGCACAGACAGAATTAAACTGCTTGATGAGGAAAGAAATCCTGTACCCGATGGTGAGGTAGGTGAGGTTTTTTATAGAACTCCCATGATCTTTAAGGAGTATTGGAAAGAACCGGAGAAGACTAAAGAGGCGTTTGAAGGGGAATGGTCTTCAGCAGGGGATATGGCTAAACGGGATAAAGATGGCTTCTATGTCTTGGTAGATAGAAAAGCAAATATGATAATAACTGGTGGAGAAAACGTGTTTCCATCCGAGGTAGAAAGTGCTGTCGGT
>JAFDDS010000042.1 GCA_019310745.1 Deltaproteobacteria bacterium
GATATGGAAATATTGTTTGATGGCCTTCCTATTGACAAGATCACCACCTCTATGACCATAAATCCACCAGCTGCAGTGATGTGGGCAATGTATATCGCAATGGCTGAAAAAAGAGGGATACCCAGGGAAATGATAGGTGGAACCATACAAAATGATATGCTCAAGGAATTCATTGCACAGAAAACATTCATGTGCCCTCCAAAACCCTCTATGAGGCTCATTACCGACACTGTTGAGTTTGGCACAAAAGAAGTTCCCAGGTGGAATCCCATAAGCATAAGTGGCTATCACATTAGAGAGGCTGGGTCCACTGCTGTTCAAGAACTTGCCTTTACTTTAGCCGATGGTATTGCCTATGTGGAGGCTGCTCTCGAAAGAGGTCTTGCTGTTGATTCTTTTGCCCCGAGACTCTCTTTCTTCTTTAACTCACACCTTGACTTTTTTGAAGAGATTGCAAAGTATAGGGCAGCTAGAAGGATGTGGGCAAAAATCATGTCTGAGAGATTTAAGGCAAAAGATCAGCGCTCAATGTGGCTCAGATTTCATACTCAAACTGCTGGTTGTTCTCTTACTGCCCAACAGCCATATAACAATGTGATCAGAACTGCTCTTCAGGCCCTGGCAGCTGTGCTTGGTGGAACACAATCGCTCCATACCAATTCTCTGGACGAGGTTCTCGCATTGCCCACTGAAGAGGCAGCCACTATTGCTCTTCGTACACAACAAATAATTGCTGAAGAATCAGGAGTAGCAAATACCATTGATCCCCTGGGAGGATCTTTTTATGTCGAACGCCTGACAAGAGATATGGAAGAAGAGGCCTTTGAGTATATCAAAAAAATTGATGATATGGGAGGAATGGTAGCGGCAATAGAGAGAAACTATCCCCAATTAGAGATAGCAGACGCTGCCTATAAGTATCAGAAACAGATCGACAGTAAAGAAAAGACAGTAGTCGGGGTAAACAAATATATAACTGAAGAAAAGCTTCCTGTAGAGACCCTTCAAATAGAGGCAGGATTAGAAGAAAAACAGATTCAATGGACAAATCAAGTGAAGGATACGAGAGACAGCAAAAAGGTGAAAGATGCATTAGAGAAATTAGGCGAATCTGCGCAAAGAGATGATAATCTCATGCATCCAATTATAGATGCAGTGAAAGCATATGCTACTGAGCAAGAGATTTGTGACCTGTTCCGGGAAGTCTTTGGAGTATACCGAGACCCCGGTGTTTACTAAAAAAAGTGCCTAAAGTGATGAAAATTAAAAGTCAACTCAAGTGGAAAGATGCTTGATCGTAAACAATAAATTGTATCCTTTCGATTTCTCTACGGACAATCCACAACAGACAACAAACATTTGCTAGGAATATCACATGAATCAAAAAAGAAAAATTAGGGTTTTAGTAGCGAAACCAGGCCTGGATGGTCATGATAGAGGCGCCAGAATTATTGCCAGGACATACAGGGATGCTGGTTTTGAGGTTGTTTATTCGGGGCTCCATCAAACCCCTGAAGAGGTGGTACAAGCCGCTATTCAAGAAGATGTGGATATGATAGGATTATCTTCGTTAGCAGGTGCCCACATGTATCTCTTTCCACGAGTGGTAGAGTTATTACAAAAAAATAATGCAGATGATATTGTGGTGTGCGGTGGTGGTATATTTCCAGAAGATGATATTCCTAAACTAAAAAAGGCAGGAATTAAGGAATTGTTTACCCCGGGAACGGCTTTAGATGATGTTGTGAAATGGGTTGAGGAAAATGTCAACCCCAGGGGTTCGTAAAATGGTTCAATCGTCAAACAGGTACGGAGTATATTTTTTCTCCTCAACCAATTAACAACATAACGATGTAACGACAATGGGAATAGCTGAAAAAATTATATCTGGGGATATCAGGTCTGTTGCCCGGCTCATCAGGGATATTGATGATAATGTCCCTGGGGCCAGAGAAGTTCTTAAAGATCTTTATCCATCTACTGGGAGGGCCTATGTAGTTGGTATAACTGGTGCACCTGGCGTAGGGAAATCTACATTAGTAGATCAGATGGTGACTCACCTTCGCAGTGCTGGAAACACTGTTGGTGTCCTTGCAGTAGATCCGACCAGCCCTTTCAGCGGTGGCGCTATATTGGGTGACAGGGTAAGGATGCAGCGTCACAGCATGGATGAAGGTGTGTTTATACGTTCAATGGCAACGAGAGGCTACTTCGGAGGCATTACGCGATCGACAAGAAGCGCTATTGATGTCCTGGATGCCATGGGAAAAGACTGGATTATAGTTGAAACAGTTGGTGTCGGACAGGATGAAATAGATATTGTTCAGAGCGCACATACTACAATAATAGTACTCGTGCCTGGAATGGGCGATGATGTGCAGGCCCTTAAGGCAGGCATCTTAGAGATAGGAAATATTTTTGTAATAAACAAGGAGGATAGAGAAGGAGTAGACAGGACGGTAAGCGATATTCGCTTGATGATCGAGATGGATGAAAAAAGATATAAAGATGGGTGGAAGCCACCAATTCTCACTGCCCAGGCGGTATTTGATAATGGGGTGAAGGAAATCCTGGATGAAATTAACAAACATCGCAAACATTTGCAATCTTCTACACAAATACAATCCATGCGTAAGTATGAAAAGGCCCGAAATGGCCTTTCCGAGATGATAAAGGATAAAATCATCCATGATGTTTTCAATGAAATCATCACTTCAGGTGAGTTTGAAACCACCCTCCAATCAATTGTAAAAGGTGAAATCGATCCCTACACTGCCTGTGATACTATTGTTTTAAAGAAACTAAAAACAGGTACTACATAGTGGAAAACCCTCTTCCATGGTGGGCTACTCAGATTATCTTGTTAGCTCTCGCTATTTTTTTTATAATTTTTGGTATAGACCTGCTTTATACCGCATATCAGCTGACTGAACCATTCTCATTTATTATGACATTCTTTGCCTCTAATCTTATTATACTTATCAGTGCGACTCTTCTTTTTAGTTTTGTGTGGAAGATAGTGAGCTACATAAGGAAAACAAAGGAAAAGGAAGGTTAAAACGTTACATTTAAAAGATTATACGAGGATATCATGGCACATGAAAAAAAAGAAAAGCCTATAGGCAAACGATTAAAAGATATACGGACTGATAAAGAACTGAGTCTTGATTACTTAGCTAACGAAACAGGTTTCTCCATCGATTATATCTCCGGTATAGAGAAGGGGGCTATTATGCCTCCGGTTGCCACTATTTTACGGCTTTCAAGGGCCCTAGAAATAGATAGCGGTATTCTCTTGAAAAAAGAGAGGGATGAAGCCGACAAAAAGAAAGCAGAGGGGTTTAGAGAAAGGACGGAGGATTACACCTATCAAACATTAACACCAGATGCTATTCATAAACATCTCAAGGCCTTCAAAGTCTTTATAGAGCCCGTCTCCGATCATAAAGGGGTAAGTTATCAGCATGAAGGAGAAGAGTTTATCTATGTGCTGAAAGGTAAAATAGAGGTAACTGTTGGAGATAATAAAAATGTGTTAAACCCGGAGAATTCATTACATTTTAACTCATCCATCGTTCATAAGCTCAGAAACGTAAGTTCTGAAAAAGCAGAAATGGTGGTTGTACTCTATACACCATAAACATGTGAAAATGAAATGTCTTATCAACTAAATGAAGAACAGAAGATGATCCAGGCTATGGTCAAGGATTTAGCTCGGGAGGCCATCCTTCCTACTGCGGCCGAAAGGGATAAAACAAAAGAATTTCCCGCAGATATTATAAAACAAATGGGCGAACTTGGGCTTATGGGAATGAGTGTTCCACCTGAATACAATGGAGCAGGCGTCGATACAATAAGCTATAGTTTAGCCCTTCAGGAAATTGGATATGCATGCGCTTCTACAGCGATCATTATGTCTGTCCATAATAGTGTCTCCTGCGGTCCTATCTACAAGTTTGGATCTGACTTTCTCAAAGAAAATTATCTCAAGCCTCTGGCAGCAGGGACAAAACTTGGGTGCTTTGCAGTGACAGAACCAGGTGCAGGATCTGACCCAGCCGGTGCAAAATCAACGGCTAAAAAGGACGGAAATAGTTATATCTTGAATGGTACCAAGGCATGGATCACCAGCGGGAAAAATGCAGATGTTGTGGTGGCCACTGCCTACACAGACAAAGCTAAAAAGCACAAGGGAATAAGCACCTTTGTGCTTGAAAAAGGAATGCCTGGTTTTATTATTGGCCCAGAGGAGGATAAAATGGGTCAGAGGGCATCAGATTGCACAAGTCTTATATTTGAAGATTGCAGGGTCCCTGCTGAGAATTTGCTGGGTGAAGAGGGACAGGGGTTTATTATTGCTATGACCGCCCTTGATGAAGGAAGAATAGGCGTCGCTTCTTTATCTGTGGGACTCTCTCAAGCATGTTTGGATGCAGCCGTAACATATGCACAAGAAAGAGTGCAATTTGGCAGCCCTTTATCAAAATTTCAAGGTCTTCGCTGGATGATAGCCGATATGGCAGTCCAGATCGAAGCATCAAGGCTCCTCACATTCAATGCTGCATCGATGAAAGACAGAGGAGAAAAATTTACACGAGAGGCATCTATGGCAAAATTATTTGCATCTGAGACTGCCAACAGGTCTGCATATCAAGCAATTCAGATTCATGGGGGATATGGGTATAGCAAGGAATATCCCGTAGAGAGATACTACCGTGATGCCAGGGTATTAACTATCTATGAAGGAACCTCAGAGGTACAAAGGATCGTAATAGCGAATAATACAATAGAATAGCAGCTTTATACTGTTACTTCTTTTTTTAGCCTCACACTACACCCCTTCCCTTTAATTTTTCCGCTCTTAGTACAAGGATTTTTTAGCGGGGTTTTGAAGGAAACCACTGCCTTTCACATGATGTGTTTTCATAGCAATCTCATTGTATAAATAAATAAATCATGGTAAATATACTCTCTTAAAATGGCAGTGGCGAATAAAAAATAAAAAAATGGTTAAAGCGAATAACAAACAATTCATTCATTCTTTACCTGTCAAACCCGCCTGCCGTCCAGCGGGCAGGCTTACAGCGTGTGTATCTGCCAGATGGTTTACTGCAGCTGCTCTCATTATGATCATACCGTGCCTTCCTTTTACCCATCTCACCGCACAAGAAAGGGTCAGAAAACCTGCGGTGGCTGGTTCTTTCTACCCAAAAGACAAAAAAGAGTTAACAAAAACAGTTGATGATTTTATTTCAAATGTCAAGCACACGCAAATAGCAGGCAAAATTTTAGGCATTATGTCACCTCATGCAGGATATGTTTTCTCAGGTCAGGTAGCCGCATATGCTTACAGGCACATCAAGGATACACAGTATGATACAGTCATACTAATTGGCCCTAGCCATCGTGTTTATCTCAAAGGTGCATCAGTAGGAAATTGGGATGCCTATGCGACCCCTCTGGGAAAGGTAAAAGTAAACAAGAAAATTGTTACCTCCCTTCTCAGCATAGGGGAACCCTTTCATTTTGTTGAGCAGGCCCATATCATGGAACATTCTGTTGAGACACAGATCCCCTTTCTGCAAAGGGTTTTAAATAATTTTGATATTGTCCCCATTGTAATGGGTCCCCTGTCCCTTAAGTATTGTACAAAAATCAGTGAGGCCCTTGTAAAGATTGTGAAAAAAAGAAATGTCCTTTTTGTGGCATCATCAGATATGAGCCATTATCCAGACTACAGCAATGCAAATAGTGTTGACCGAAATACTCTTTCTTTGATAAGGAAATGCGACCCAAAGCTTGTATTCACCTCAGAGAAAAAGGTATGTAACAAAGGAATTCCAAACCTTTCTACCACCCTTTGCGGGTTGAGTTCATTGGTAACAGTAATGATGACTGTCAAACAATTGGGAGGAGATGCAGTGAAGATACTTCACTATGCAAATAGCGGTGATATAGCTATACATGGCCGCAGAGAAACCCGAAGAGTGGTTGGATATGGAGCAGTAGCCTTTTATAAACAATAAAACAAGGAGCATGCAATGAACCCCCTTGCCCAACAATTAAATGAGAGTATCAAAAAAGCCAATCCCTATATATATGATATGCTTTCGAAGAAAGGAAAAAAGCTTTACTTTCCCAAAGGCATTCTCTCGCAAGGTGCTGAGGCCAAGGAAAAGGCATTTAAATATAATGCTACCATAGGTATTGCCACAGAAATTGGAGTGCCTATGCATCTTCCTTCGATCATGTCATATATAAATCTACCGCCTCAGCAATCACTTAATTATGCATCCTCTTTTGGAATACCGAAGCTCAGAGAGACCTGGCAGCAACTATTATTCCACAAAAACCCATCCCTCGCTGGCAAGAAAATAAGCCTCCCAGTCGTAACAAATGCCATAACCCACGGCCTCTCTGTTGCCGCTGAGATGTGGATCGATGAAAACGATGCTGTGCTGCTCCCTGATAAGATCTGGGGAAACTATACACTGATATTAACGGTTTTGCA
>JAFDDS010000043.1 GCA_019310745.1 Deltaproteobacteria bacterium
ATAGACCAAGCCCATAGCCCTCATCATGGCCTGGATTGCCCAGCACTCCTCATTGTCGAGAGCAGCGCTCCCAATGTGGGCTATGCCATTGGTCCTGTTAACCAGCTGACCTTTAGTGTTTTTATAGGTAAAGCTGGCATCCCTTGATTTCTTGATGTTCAGAGCGATCTTGTAGAGCGCCCAATCCCAAGAAACCTGCTGCCATTCGCTACTGTATGGTTTACGGTAAAGGGGAGTGATCAATCTGTTTTCATTGTTAACCAGTTGACTGAGTGCAGCGCCCTTGGAGCAGAGAGAGCCTTCATTGATAGGATGGTCAGGATCACCTTCTGCATTGATAACCTTCCCTGATGCGCCTTTGCTTGTGTGAACAATGATACCGCAGCCTACTGCGCAATACGGGCAGATTGTGGTGGTCTCTTTTGCATACCTGATCTTTAATGTTTGTGCATAGGATTTGACTGGTTTCATATCCATGCCCAAACCAAGGGCCATTACACCTGCGGCAGTTCCTACAGAAATCTTTAAAAATTGTCGTCTATTAATCTTCATCCGCTAACCTCCTTTCTTCTTATCTAAAAAGAAGTAGTTATTAATGGTTATACATTAAAAAGTTTACCATTTTTCTTACTTCCCGTTTCATTTCCTTATTATAAATATAATTATATTAAGAATACTTATTAAGCAATTTGAATGCCAAAAAATAGAAATCGAATCGAATTTAAAATTCTATTATAATTTCAGGAAGATACATCAAGAAAGGATAGAGAAAAAAGATTGGAGGCAGGATATTTATTGCAAAATTGCAATAGGTTTCAACGCTGCATTTTATTTTGTGAATTAAATTAACTACTTATCAGACAAAAGATACAAATAAAAAACTATTGCATTTTTGCAAAAGATGCAAAATGAAAAAATAAAGGCAGCCAGCTTTAGCTGACTGCCTTAGGAATTGAATAATCAGTTCGTTTACTCAACCGGATGCCCGGCTTTTGCCCAGGCCTTCCAGCCTCCATCCATGTTTTTCACGTTTTTATAGCCCATCTTACCAATACTACAGCATGCAAGGGAGCCTCGGCCACCGGACTTGCAGTACATGATAATCTGAGCATTCTTGTCAGGAATCTTCTTGGCAATCTTAAACTCCAGAACGCCCCTAGAGATATTTACTGCTCCCGGTATATGTCCTGATTTATACTCCTTTGCGTCTCGGCAATCCAGGAAGGTAGCTCCACCTTTATCAAGCAAAGCCTTGGCGTCAGATACAGAGATTGAGGCAATATTTTTTTTGGCCTCGGCGACTAAGTCTTTGGCTGTCATATCTTTTGCCAATGCCAATGATGCATTAAATGCAAAAGTAGCGCTGATCATTAACACGATTATCAAAATCAAATTTTTCTTTTTCATAAAAGCTTCTCCTTATTTTTTATGGTTAAATATGTAAGTAAGTAATCAACATTGTATCTATAATTAAAAGAATAGAACTATCACAAAACTACTCCATTGACTTCCTTCTCACCTCCTCTCAAAGGACTATTTTGCACCTACTTATTTTGGTTGCCATTTCTGTTTTTTTGGAATCAAATTAACAGGAACTAACACATTCTTGTTTGCCCCTTTTTCATTGTCTTCTACATCTTTTTCCAGCAAGAAAAGAGATTCATTTCCATGGCATGCATTGCAGCTTGCATTCTGTGTTGTTTTTAGCCTGATATTATGGGGTGTTGCAAGCTTCCAGGTAGGCACTGTGTCAAAGTTACTCAAAGCACCTTTAACATAAAAGTCAAAGGTTTTCTTATCAGCAGGTACATGCCGTAACGTAACGAATTTTTCAGGTCTCTTTTCTGATTTCAACGGATTGAGACCAATCTTAAAATCAAACCATGAAGACTTTGTTTTGAAAAAGGCAAGGCCTTGCTTATCTTTGCCCACATGGCAGGCGCTACAATTATTATAGGGCTGAGAATGGCAGACATGGCAACTCGCTTTATCCTTATGAATCCTGTGAGTTATCACATTCTTTGCCTCTCTTTTATATATCTCCTTGTGACAATCGACACATTTTGGCCCATTTTCCACATCATACCTGTGTGCGTAATCCTTTCCATCGCCATGCATCTCCTCCCCGGTATGGCACTTGTCGCATTTCATATACTTTTCCTTGTGAATACTCGGTAAAAGCCCCTCGTGCTCACCAAGATATTCTTTCTGTATACGACTCCCATGGCAGGCAGTGCAGACCTCCTGCATTGGTGGTTTCTTTTGAAAGAGGTGCCCATCCAGAAATCCTCCTTTAACTGAGTTTGGTCTGCTAATGTGGCACTGACCGCAACTGCTGTGGCACTCAGAACAATGGGTATTCATCGCGCATCCTAATTTGTTACGGATTACAGTATTGCTGCTCGCCCTTTCATCAATTATTAATTTATATGGTCTCAGGCTGACATGAAGACTCTTTTGGTAATTCTCATTAATCTCATCATGGCAGTCTCCACAGGCGGTGGTGGCGTCAGGATAGGTAGGATCTTTCACAACGCCTTTATGGGCTGTTTTCCAATTGGGGTCATCTGGGTTACCGCCATGGCATTCATGGCATGCAATCTCTCCATGGTTTTCATCATCAACAATGTCACTGTCAACAAGAATCTTCTCGTGTGGAGCCAACGGCTCCACAGCACCGCCTCACCCTTCACCACTTGTCTCTGCAGACTTAAGAGCTGGTCTCGTTTTAGCAATCTCCCTGGTTGCTTCTATCAATTTCTTGGCACTGGTATGGCATTGAAAACACTGAGTATCCTCATACGCGTGGCATATTAAGGTACTACTCAGAATAATAGCCAGACAAAAGGCAGCGGCCACGCCAATTACTTTGAAATATTTCATGCCTAAAACCCTCTCTTTCATGTTTAACAATGTAAAAACTGTCAATTATATTTGAAAAGATCTTTAATCAGCAGACCCCATATCAAATTTGTAACAAGATGTCAAAATAATTTTTCGACAAAAATATATTGTGTGTGTTCATTGAGCTTTTTGCCTTTGGTAGACCTCAACCCAGAGACCACAATAGACACTACAATAACAGAATAACCATTATGTAGTAGGAGAGAGGTTGTATTTCTTCATTTTTCTCCACAAGGTACTTTTATCAATATGAAGCAGTTTGGCAGTCTCTTTCATATCCCATTGGCACTGATCCAGAAACTCAAGGATAGTTTTTCTTTCAATAACAGCTAAAGGTTTTAAACTATGGGATAATGCCATCGATCCAGATAATAAAGAATCAGTTGAATGCTCCTCAATTAAAACTTGAGGAAGGTCATAGTGATGAATGGTAGTATTCTCACAAAGGGCAACAGCATTCTCAAGGATGTTTTTTAACTCCCTGACATTTCCTGGGTAATTGTAATTAAGAAACAATTGGAGAGCCATCTTCGAAACATTCATGACATTCTTACCCATATCATGGGTAAGATCCTGCAATATCATTTCAATGAGCAAAGGGATGTCTGGCTTCCGCTCTCTCAATGGAGGAAGTGTGATTTCCATAGTGTTGAGCCGATAGTAGAGATCATTTCGAAATAGCTTTCTTTCTATCATCCTCCTAATGTCTTGGTTTGTGGAGGAGAGCACCCTTACATCAACCCTTACAGGTTTAGTAGAACCCAAAGGAAAAAACTCCTTATCATCTAATACCTGGAGAATCTTACTTTGAAGGAGGATAGGAAGATCACCTATTTCATCTAAAAATATCGTTCCCCTTTGAGCAAGTTGAAACATACCTGGTTTGTTTCTCTTGGCATCGGTAAAGGCACCTTTATTATATCCAAAAAGCTCTGATTCCAGAAGATGTTCCGGGAGTGCAGCGCAATTTACCTTTATGTAAGGACCTTTCGATCGAGGAGAAAGATTATGAATCGTTCTTGCAAGAAGATCCTTCCCTGTTCCGGTTTCTCCGAGGATTAATACATTGCATAGACTTTCTGCAATAGAAGGGATCATCTCAAAAATTTTCGTGATCTTTTCATCCCTTCCTACCATATCATCAAGGGTATAGGATGCCTTTAGCTTCTTTTCTAAAGAGATCTCAAGGGATCTATCTCTAAACGAGCCAAGTCCTCCGATTATATTTCCTTTTTCATCTGTTAAAACAGATCCTGTAATATTAATGGACACCTTACAGTCAGCCTTGTTTAATATGGTAACATCACCTTGAGAATACTCCTTTCCTGACTCAATGGCCTTCTTTATGTAACATCCATCCGGGCAGAGTTCTCCCCGAAATACATCATGACATAAATGGCCTATAACATCGACTGCTTTGAGACCTGTAATCTCTTCGGCCTTCTTATTAAAAAAGGTGATTTTCCACTCTCGATCCACAGTAAAAATGCCCAGGGAAATACTATTCAAGATATTTTGATGTGGTGCAAGGCGTTTCTCGTTCATATCTCCTTATAACCCCCCTCTATTCCACAGGAAAAAATTATAAAACCTCTGTACTTACTAAAAACCTGTTTAATGCCCTTATGCAAAATGAAAGTACGTAATCTCATGAAAAAGTATTGATTTATATTCTAAAAATTCAAACACATTATTTTATATCAATTAAAATGTATCAGGTCAACCGTTAGAAAATGGTATGTGTTAGAAAATGGTAGGAGAAAAAGTCGACCTGCATGAAAAAAGGGGAAATTGTCGCAAGTGAGAATAAAATGGGATATTTCTTGATCCTCAAGAATAGCTCTTAAAGAGCTCTCGTGAGATAATCATCTTCTGCATACTTGAGGTTCCTTCCAGATACTCCATTCCCCTTGCATCAGCACTAAGCATGCTAATGATATTGTTTTTAAAGTAGCCCCTGCCACCCATGATCATGAGCCCCAATTGGGCTACAGAAGTCACCATCTGGGTAGCAAAAAGTTTTGCCTGAGACGAAGCGCTCCTGTAATATGGGCTATTAATCTGTTTCAAGGCGTGGAAGCATAATCCCCGTGCAGCGTTAATATGGGTATACATATCAGATATCTTAAAGCTGATATCCTGGCTACTGGTAAGAGGGTGACCGAACTGGATCCTTTTTCTGGAATATTTAAATACCTCATCAAGTATCCGGCACCCCAGACCGCACGATACCCCTGCAAGCAATATCCTGCCTTTATCAATTGCATCAAGTGCCAACAACAGACCCCTGCCTTCATTTCCAACCAAATTATCTTTTGGTACAAGGCAGTTTTCATAGACGAGCTTGCCTGTAGGAAGGATATTCAACCCATCTTTTTCAGGTAAAACCTCCAACCGGAATCCCTCTAATTCATCCTCGGCCACGAACACGCTTAGGGATCTGCCACCCTTCTTTCCCCGTGTATTAACAAGAATTGTATAAATGCTTGCAAGGCCTGCATTAGAAACAAAGGTCTTTTCACCATTAAAAATATAATAATCCCCCTCCCGTGCTGCAGAAAACTCAATAGCAATTGTATCAGAACCTGCCCTCTCCTCTGTCATAGCAATTGCTCCAAAATCTCCATCCCGTAATCTCGAAATAAATTTTTTCTTTTGCTCCTCATCTTTTCCAGCAAGAATAAGATCTATCGCCCGACTATGAGCCACAAAGATGATCCCAAGGCTTGGGCATGTGTATCCTAAAAGCTCCATTATGAAATAGATGATTTCTTCACTTGTCCTATTTCCCCCAAATCTAACAGGAATAAAGCGTTTAAAGAAGCCGATCTCTTTTAAGCTTGCATAGATAGACTCCCACGGAGGTGGAAAAATAACAGTATTATCCCTAAATGTGAGGCCACGTTCATACATCTTCTGTGTATTGTTCATCACCTCAGCCTTGAGAATATCTACAAAATTATCAGTAAATACCTTATCCTCTTCTTCTTTGCTAAAAGAACGCAGTATTCTGATTAAATTATCCAATGATTGTTCTCCTGTCTAAGGTTTTGGATTATCTTAAATCATCAATTCTCGTGAATCAAGGATAATGCAAAATCAGTCCTTGATTGAGGAGAATTTATTATCGAATTTTAATAGCACGTAGAATACGATAAAAGAGGAGATAAAAAGATTGAATTATCATTTTCATTTTTGTAGCATGCCAAAGCAGAGGCGTTTACAGGTCCAGAGTTCAAACCTTCCAGCCGGATAAAAGGCGGGTCTTCGATGAACCCTAAATTCCCCGATACATCGGGGGCACCTTATGAAGAATTACCCTAAAATGTAATGATGACATAATGTAAAATTGAGAAACTTAACATAGAAGAGGTTTAATCTATGGATAATAATCTCACTCAAAAAAGAATTGACTTTCTTGCCAAGGATTATTCTCGGGGATTTATCAAATATTGTGGGCTACAGGCCTTAAAAATAAAGAAAGGATCATTTGAATCACAGATTCTTATCGGGGAAAATCATCGAACACAGGATAATTTTATTCATGCTGGCCTTATGGCTACTATGGCTTTACCATGGTTTCTGAAGATTACCGGATACTCACTATTGAATTTAAAATCAATTTCTTAAAACCCGCCTACGGCAGTGCCTTGAAATGTCGCTCTCACGTAATTAACAAAGGGAAACATATCATAGTATCTGAATCGAAGGTATATGATGTGAGGGGCAAGAGCGAAAAGTTGGTAGCGAAAGGTATAGTTACTATGATGGCAGTGCCTGCGGAAAACATAGCAAAGGCCAAATTTTGATTTTATGTACTATTTCTTCCTAAACAAATCTTCTAAAGCCTTTTTTGCCGCTGCTTTTCTGCCAGACTCAACCTCCTTTGAACCTTTTAAGACAAAATACTCGCAAATGTTAGCCTTTTCCTTGTCAACCGTCCTCTCAGCCAATACTTCTTTACACTCATTATAGGATCCTGAATCATAGAATTTGCATTGCAGACAACAATGGAGATCGCGACCGCATTGGGGACAAGTATCATTACGAGAAACCCTGCCTGCAAATTCTATTTCTTGATTGCAGAAGACACACGTTATCATATTAACCTTCCCACAATAATAGGCTACAGGCAAATTTACATACTCAAACTCTGGTGTACACCCTATCGAGCTGTCAAAAAGGTAGAGATGCATCCACCGCTATTACTTCCTCACCATTTATTTTAATCTCATCATGTGTTTTCAATTTCTATACAATACCACACATATATCTGTAAAGAGAAATACCCTTGTCTTTTAACGAATAATTTAATAAATAATAGTGTATTCATACATTGATACGGCCTTGTTGAACATCTAAAATTGGTCATGATGGAAGAGTATAAAAAAACAGCAACTCTTGAAAATGAGATTGAATCCCGACTCTTGGATTCCATACTTAACGAACGAAATATCCCCCATCGCATCACATCTTATCATGATACAGCTTACGACGGTCTGTATCAGACTCAGAAAGGATGGGGCTACATCAGCGCACCAGAGTCCTATATAAAAGAGATACAAGAAATTATCTCCTCTTTAAGAGAAGAATCTAATCTACCTGATACTGTATGGTAAAATTTTTATTTTATCGTGACTGTATTCAATGAATGTCGTTTGCTGATAGTCATTTTTTACTCATAAGCGCTCCTAATAACCGGGTACGTTGCGTATATATTGCCGTCGTATATCCCATTATATATACGAATATATTACTATTTGAAAGTTGTTGGAATACTTATAGCCGTTCACGGTTGAAAAAGGTTTAGTCCGGCCTGCTTGCCGGCAGGCATAGAATCTGTGAACAGGTGCAAATATTTTTTTTATACCAAGGAGCTAAACATGGAACAAAGAAAAATAAGAATTCTACTTGGGAAATTCGGAGAAGGCCATAAAGAAGCCGTGCTTGCCCTGGCAAGAAACTTCAGCGAAGTCGGCTTTGAGGTAATATTTACAGAATTGCAGGAACCAGATGCAATCGTACGTTCAGCGATACAGGAATCAGTAGATCATATTGGAATAACCACACTACCTGGTACTGATATACAAGCGTTTACTGAGATAAAAAGGCTTCTAAAAAAGGAAAATAGTGAGCATATAACAGTTACAGCAGGTGGTTTTTTGGATGAAAAGGAAATCTCTTTGATAAAAGAAATGGGTGTAATGAAATTTTTCCCAAAAGGAACATCTTTCGAAGAATTGATCGAATGGTCAAAGGAAAATATCAGACACAAAAAATGATCTCCTATTGTACGTGAGCGTTAGTTGTTATGAAAAAAAACATTCAGAGTTGTGAGGAGTGTGGGAAAACAGTTGCAAGTGAAAAAATAGTTATTATTGATAATAGGCCTCTCTGTCTGACCTGTATATATGGAAAAATAAAACCATTCAAAATTTATCCAATTGGGCACGTCAGAAATGAGTTAGAAAGAGGCAAAAAAGATTTTGGCCTCAGTGGAAAAAAAAATATATCATGCATTGACCTCTATCCATCACAAAAACGTTTTATGTATAAGTTAGAAGAGGAAAAGTTATTAACCATTGTTTATTTCCTGCATCAAACGAAATCCGTGAAATCGGTCTTTAAAAGAGGCCTTGATGGTAAGGAAGTTGGAGTTTTTGCATCACGTACCCCATATAGACTTTCTAAGATAGGAATCCAGGATGTTACATTGCTAAAGATTGAAGGAACAACCCTGTATGTTGAAGGACTGGATGC
>JAFDDS010000044.1 GCA_019310745.1 Deltaproteobacteria bacterium
TTCTAATAAAATCATCGTATGAACACTTTTTAGTAGCTGCTTTGCATTGTTTTTTCAAGTATAACTTTTACATTTTGTATTACAATTCGCCTAAATGCAGACAAGGGTTGATTCCCCGCAGTTTGCTGCGTTCTGAATTTTATACCTCATAGCTTGTCGGAGCGGATCGGAGATCCCGTCTGAGCGGGACAGCGAGGTGATTCATTTTCTCTTATGTATGTTTAACAATGTGAGAGGCAGGGTAGGGGGAATGGGTTTACCTTGACCATATGGGGAATTTCATCTATATTGTTTACTTAAAATATATCTCTGAGAGTTAATGGTTTGAAATGTTGTAATTACTGGAGGATACTATGAATATAGCACTGCATATCATAGCAATTTTGTGGATTGTTATCGGTGTCTTCATACTTCTTTATACTGAAAGAACAATGAAGATTTTGAAAAAACTCTTTTTGACAGAAAGAGTAAGGGCGCTTTCTATTGTACCGATTATTTTCGGGATTGTTTTGGTAATAGGTGCCTTTGTATGCACCCAGGTATTTTTTCTATCTCTTGTATTGGGAGTGCTTGCCTTACTGAAGGGGTTATACTTGATCATGGGACCGATGCCCCAGATTAAACGTCTTATGGATTGGTGGTTCAATAAAGCCAGCACCAGTTACATCCGTTTGTGTGGGCTCATAATTTTTGTTCTCGGGATTGCTATACTATCAAATCTTTGAAAAATGGTGTGTTTCTCGATCCATCTTAGGCAAGCCTTTCTTAAACACTATTTTATCTTATATTTGACATGATTTCCTGTTTTTATTAATCTCCCATGTTAATTTTTCTATACTTTTTACGTTAACAATTTCGACCTACCCATTTCGTCACGATAAATAAATGAACATTCCTAATATTTTCCTATTGCCGATTTTACTTATTCTAATAGCAGCTGGCATAGTTTTTTATCCGTTCATAGAGAACAGCATTATATTTCATCCGGATAGACAGCTTGACGATAACCCCGCAAATTGGGAGTTATTCTATAAAGATATTCAATTCCTAACCCCTGATGGTCAAAGATTACACGGTTGGTTTTTCCCTTTATCTGAGAAGTCTCCGGTACTTATCTTTTGTCATGGAAATGCCGGTAATATTTCTCATAGAATTGAAAATGTAAAATTTTTAGTAAAAAAAGACATTTCAGTCTTTCTATTTAGCTATAGGGGTTATGGGAAAAGTTCCGGCAGGCCTTCGGAAAAAGGAATATATATTGATGGAATAGCAGCGTATGATTATCTAACGCGGATTGAGAAAATTTCTTCGGAGAGGATTGTTATTTTCGGGCGGTCATTAGGAGGTTCCGTAGCCACCGAGATGGCTTTACAGAGAAAAGCGAGATGTTTGATAATTGAAAGCACATTTACATCAATTAAAGATATGGCAAAAACTATTTTCCCTTTTTTCGTTTTCTCACCTTTGTTACCCAAGCATTACAATACTATTTGTAAAATTGCCAATGTGAGTATTCCAAAATTAATAATACATGGTGACAATGACGAGATTGTCCCATTTTCTATGGGTAAAAAGTTATTTGCACAAGCCCTAGAGCCAAAGTTGTTTTTACCGATACATGGGGCTGGGCACAATGATACATATGTTGTGGGAGGGGAGAAGTACTTTGATGCTATAGTTAATTTCATTTTGTCTCTTACAATCATTCGGACAGGATAAATTGATTGTAGGATATTTTTTAATATTTTAGGGCTTTTAAATACAATTTTGATGATTATAGTAGTAATAATTGGAACGTTTTAGGGGATAAATGAGAACCATAGTAAAGCTCATCAGGAAATTATACATCGTATGAACAAGATAGATATCATGTTCTATACTATTTTTGTGTATTTCAACAAGACGTTCTAACAGCATAAACTTGGAGGATTGCGAGAATGAGGATTCTATTAACTGGCTCAAGCGGACAACTTGGCAGTGAGTGTAAAAGAGTTTTGAAAGATGACTATGAAATCATTTCCCCAAACAAAGAAGAGCTGGATATTACGAGTTGGGACAAGGTAATAATGAGTATTGATCAATTATCACCTGATATAATACTTAATTGTGCTGCCTTTACCAACGTTGACGAGTGCGAAAAAGAGAAAAAGTTAGCCGAGAGAATTAATGTGGAGGGCCCGAGGAACTTGGCACAGGGGACAGCCAGATATGAAAAAATTATTGTTCATATATCTTCAGATCTTATATTCAATGGCAGAAAGAGACTACCACAACCATACTTTGAAGATGATCCCACGAGTCCCCTCTCTCGTTATGGTTTAACAAAGATGGAGAGCGAAATGGCTGTGAAGCAAAATACTCCACATTATATTATTATCAGGGCTGGTTGGATTTATGGTGTGAGGGGAGATAGCTTTTTAAAACAGATACTTCAATTGGCCATGAAAAAGGACCAACAGTCTCTATATGTTGTTAACGATCAGATCGGTTCTCCAACATGGTCTTATAGGCTGGCCCAGCAAATCAAGGTATTGATAGACAATAGAAAAGAGGGTGTTTACCATGCCACATCAGAAGGTTATTGCAGCAGATATGAGTGGGCAAAATATTTTTTAGAAAAAATGGAAATTAAAATCCCTGTTTTGCCTTGCACCAGTGAGAAATACCCCACACCTGCAATAAGGCCGCTCAATTCCATTCTTGAGAATAGACAACTAAAAATAGAAGGGCTTAATATTATGCCCAATTGGCAAAAAGACCTTGATATTTTTATTGATAAGTATGGCGAAATGTTACTAAAAAGAGAAGAAGAGTCTAATGTTTCGCCTTGAGTATAATGACAAGATCGATAATCTCATCCAATTATCTAATAAAAACATCCATCGCATTAATTATCTTTTAGGGATATTTTCCAGATCCTTTTTATTTTGAAATAATTATCTTTTATGTTTATAGTAACATGGTCATAAAAGTGAAATAATTACATCGAACTGAAAAAATTGCGTGGAAACTTTGAGTAAGGGTATGCAACGAAATAACACCTAAAAAGAAAAGGAGGCACACAATGTATGTAAAGGATATAATGACAATGAATGTGGTGACTATTCCGAGTAACACAGCTGTTTCAGATGCAAAAAAGATTATGGATGCACACAAGATTCGCCGCTTGCCAGTAGTAGACAGAGGAAAACTTGTAGGAATTGTTACTGAACGCAAGTTAGAGGCATATACACCCTCTAAAGCGACATCTCTCAGTGTCTGGGAAATTGGCTATCTCCTTGGAAATACAACTATAAAAGAAATTATGGAAAAAAATCCCGTTACTGTAACTCCCGAGATGACCGTTGAAGAGGCCCTGGCAACAGCTCAGGAGAGAAAGGTTGGCTCATTATTAGTTGTGGAAAGAAATGGACAATTGATAGGTATAGTAACTACAAATGATTTCTTTTATAAGATTGCCAACCCAACTCTTGGCATTGGTATGCCTGGTACACGGATTGAGGTAATGAGTAAAACTGATAAACCTATGCTTGAAGATATATGTAAAGCAACAAATATGAAGGGTATGAAAATTTTGACTCTTCACATGATATCTTCCACTGAAATAGGAGGTAAGGATATAGTTGTTCAAGTGGATACTGAGAATGTCGATAAACTGGTTAAGGAATTAAAGGATAAAGATTATGAAGTTCTTGTAAGAAAACGATAGAATTGCAACGATCATTGTAGATAAAATCCGGATATGTTGAGACGCCTCCGTTAATGAGACATAATCTTCATTTTTTGCACTGAGCTGCCTTTACAGGTAATCCTATCAATTTAATAGTTCATTTCACGTAAGTAAAGGGTCCTAGTAAAGACCCTTTTTTGATTGTCACGTTGTTTGTTTGAGAAAATTAGTTTTTACAGGTACAATATAAAGATCCCTGGCATTATAAGGCGCAGTAGAGCAGACTAGCAATAAGAAGAAATTTATACGTAAATATAGGCATGATGAAATGGTATGAACCAAGAGATTTCAAAGAATGGGCAAAAAGACTGTTTGCCATACGACATTTAGTATTGATTCTATTTATTCTCGGTGTTTTTATATCGGAACTGAGGTTCGACTGGTTTGAGCAAACAGTCGGATCCTACCTTGTTACAACAAATTCTCAGCGACCTGAATCCGGGGCAATTTGGGAAATAGGTCATCGAACTATAACGGCTCGACAGACACTTGACCAGATTGTCACTGACCGTCAATTTTTTCAGCGTGAGGCCCGCGGAGCCACCACATTTACTCAGATGGCATTAAATATTTTACCCGACAAAGGGATTATGCTATCTTCCGAGCATTTCAGAAAAATATATCTCACGCTTCCTCAGACAATAGCTCAAAAAATTGCCTCACCCTTTGAGATCCTCAGGCTTTTCAGCGATGGATCCTGGGTTCGGACCTACCTTGAGAAAACAGGTGTTAATCTAAAAATATATCTTTTGAATGCTCACAATCGGGTGTTGAGAGAATTAGAAATTAAATCAAATTTGATACAATATATTAAAAGGGTTGAGATGGCGCTGACAGGTGGGCTTGAAGATTTACCAAGCTTTGAAAATCGTATCTATTCTGCTGACCGATTTTTTGCAGCACTGAGATCTTTGCCTCAAGAAGATCTTAGGAGCGTGGTTTCGCAGCCAGAAATGCTTTTGAGCATGCCCGGCCATATAGTCAGGGTGGGTATTTCAGATGAAGCCGTGTCAGGATTTATTGAACTCGGCTTTGAAATCGAAGACGGTACGGGACGTAAGGTGATTTTATTACAGGGCCGTGAGTGGGCTGTGTGGGCGCTACGATCGTATCTGAAAGAAAAAGAGTTAGAACCGAATATCAACGTGAAAAGTCAACATGACTGGATGTGATAATGGCTCATACCGCAATCATTATACGCATGTTACGTATCGTTTTCTATCTAGCACTGGCTCTGTCGAGCTTTGCAGCTCTTGCTGGAATAGGCATTTTTTTTGTGGCAGTGATAGATTTGCCCCGTGTGCCTGAACCATTGATCCGAATCATAGAAACTCCTCCTACGGAGATCTATGCAGCTACAGGTGAAAAGATTATGGTTATCGGAGGCCGGGAATCTATCCCATTGAGCAGGGTCTCACAGCATTTTATTCAAGCGGTTGTAGCCACTGAAGATCACCGCTTTTGGGAGCACCATGGCATTGATAAGCTACGAACATTAAAAGCTCTCTGGATAACACTTTTTATGCCAGGACAGGTTCAAGGGGCCTCAACTATCACACAACAACTTTCCAAGAATCTTTTCTTCAGCTTTAAGCGAAGATATATGAGAAAATTTCGTGAATTGCTGGTAGCTTTGCAAATCGAATCTCAATACAGCAAACGCGAGATCCTCGAAGCATATATTAATCAGATTCCTATTGGTGTGGGGGCGCATGGAATTGAACAGGGGGCCAGAACATTTTTTGGTAAGCCGGCCTCGGAATTGACACTAGCGGAATCCGCACTGTTGGCTGGTCTTCCTAAATCGCCGACACGCTATAATCCATATATTCATTATGATCGGGCCAAGAAGCGTCAGCGGGTTGTCTTATTACGGATGGTGGCAGTTGGATATATCACTCAGGCCATGGCGGATCGTGCCTCATATGCTGAATTAAATCTTCAGAAGCTTCCAGCCCGGGCACGAACAGGAAGCTATTTTCTCGATATTGTCGTGAAAAGTCTTGAAGAGCGATATGGGCCAAATGTTGTCCATCATGGAGGACTGAAGGTTACTACAACAATTGATCCCCACCTTCAATCCCAAGCGATAAAATCACTACAAAAGGGATTGATAGAGCTTGAAAAAATGATGGGTGTTCATACAAAAACCAATGAGAGTAGTGGTGAGAAGGTTGTCCGTCCACAGGGTGCGCTGGTGGCTGTTGAAACAAACTCTGGAGCTATCAAAGCCTTAGTTGGGGGGAGCGACTATTCTGAGACGGAATATAACCGTGCAGTAGAAAATAAACGCCTGCCTGGATCAGGTTTTAAACCCTTTCTCTATTATACCGCTCTTGAAAAGTTGGATATAAATCCTGCGACTGTATTTGTTGACCAGGCTGTAACGATTCCGGTAATTGGGGCCAAAGACTGGTCTCCCAGGAATTTTGGGCTGAAACATGAGGGGCCTATGATCTTGAAAAAGGCACTTATGAAATCTGTCAACTCTATTGCCGCTCAACTTGTAGAAAAAACTGGTCCCGAGGAAGTCGTTAGGGCTGCACGCCGTTGTGGGGTCAAAAGCCATTTAGAGCCGGTTTATTCTGTTGCCCTGGGGACATCCGGCGTTAGTCCTCTGGAGATGGCTTCTTCCTTTGCCACCTTTGCCACTGGCGGGGTGAGGCATGAGACCTTTTGGATTTCAAGGGTT
>JAFDDS010000322.1 GCA_019310745.1 Deltaproteobacteria bacterium
TTTTGCCTTGGATATAGATTGAAGATCTCCCCGATATTTTAACAATATCTTTTTTCTTTTTTCCCCTATGCCAGGAATCATGTCGAGCTTAGATTCTGTTAACTGTTTTTTTCTCCTTTTTCGATGATAACTGATCGCTCTCCTGTGTGCCTCATCCCTTATTCGCATGAGCAGAGAGAGCACTGGGTGATTGCGGGAAAGGATAAGAGGATTTTTTCTGTTTGGAAGAAATATCTTGTCTATGGTTCCTGGTTTTCCTTTATCAGCCTTTGCGATAGATATAGCATCTGGTGGGGCCACAAGGTCAAAGGCACCTATAGTTTTCAGCACTACAGAGAGATGGCCCTTCCCTCCATCTATAACAAACAGGTCAGGTGGTGTGCCCTTTTTCAGTCTTCTTTTAACTACCTCTGCAATCATGGAATAATCGTCTATGCCCTTTATCTCTTTTATCCTGTAATTACGATACGCAGACTTTTGCGGGAGGCCTTCAATAAAAGTTACTAAAGAAGCAACAGCGAGATCACCTTTCAGATTGGATATATCTATTCCTTCTATGTGGTGAGGCCTTCGTTTAAGTTTAAGCACGAATCTCGCTTCGTCAAGGGTGCCAGGGTGGTCAATTCTCTGCCGTTGTAGAAGAATATTTACCGCATTTATCATGGCCATATTGACAAGTTTTTTCTTATCTCCCCTCGCGGGAACAGAGAGAGAAATTTTTTTTCCAGTTCTCCCAGTCAGCCATGCAGAGATTAACTGTGTATCATTTATTGCATCAGATAGAATGATATCAGGAGGGATAAATTCCTTATCTCTATAGTATTGTTTCAGAAAGGCCTCGAGAACTTCGCCTGGATTTTCCCATTTATAATGGATGATATAATTTTTACTTCCAACCATATAACCACTTCGCACCAAGAGCATTACAATCCCTGCCTCGTTACCATGGCACGATATTCCTATAATATCTTGATCCTTCATTCCTGTGGAGACCATGGTTTGACGTTCCACTGTTTTTTCAACAGCCCTGATTTGATCTCTTATGCTGGCAGACTTTTCAAAATTAAGTTCCTTTGCGGCCTTCTGCATTATTTTTTTTAATTTTGAGATCAATTCTTTACTGCGCCCTTCTAAAAATAACTTGACCTGATCCACTATCTCTTGATAATCCTCTATCCCTACATGCAAGCAACATGGCGCAAGGCATCTGCCTAATTGATAATTGAGACATGGCCTTGATCTCTTAGGGATTCCTTTTGTGGTGCATTTTCGTAAAGGAAAAATAGGCCCTATCAGGCGTAGGGTAGAACGGACTGCTGAAGCAGATGTAAAAGGACCGAAATAGAGAGCTCCATCATTTTTCATCCTTCTTACAATAATCAAGCGAGGATACCTGTTATTGATATCCAGCTTAAGGAGGGGATAATTAGCATCATCCTTAACATTACATTATATTTTGGCCGATACTTCTTTATAAGATTTCCTTCGAGTATTAATGCCTCTTTTTCTGTTGCGGTTTCAATATGGTCTATTGTGTGGGCACTCTTAAGAAGGAGAGATAATTTAAAGGGCTGATTACTGCCCTTGCTGAAGTAAGAATAGGTGCGTTTATTCAAGTTTTTGGCCTTGCCAATATAAAGTATTTTCCCCAATTTATCCTTAAAGAGATACACTCCTGATCCTTGAGGAATATTTTTTGGGATATCACTACTCAGCATCGCTAACTCTCATAATTGATAAGCTCAATCATTGAGTGGTAAAATTTTGAGCAGCTTGGCTTTTTGCTGCCCAACTACTCGATGATTTAAGCACAAAGGTTGATTTTACTACAGACATCGGTCTATCATTATTGGTATATAGATTATAATTACTGCTAAGGTTCAAAGTTCAGGCGTGAACCGTGAACCTGACAACCTGCGTAGTTACAAATTATATTATAGTATAATCCTTAAAAGTATATGTAACAAAAGATATTTTATTCCTAAAAATAACTTAGATTTTTAAAAGAAATCATTGAAAAAAGAGGGAAGGGGACCTTTTCTTTTTTTTTAAAATAAACAAAGTATAATTTATTTTTATTTATTTGAAAGATTAATAAAAAATAGATAGTAGGTGTGGTCTGCGGCGTAGTAAAACAAATAACAAAAAATAGTAGGAGATTTAAAGATGATTTTAAAACCAGAGAAGATAGATACCCTAAGACCTGAACAATATCGCCTCATTATGAAAAGATCCAGTGAAGACATTGACTCCATCTATGAAGAGGTAAGAAAAATTGTACTGGATGTCAGGGATAATGGTGATCAGGTATCTCTCGATCATTACAAGAAATTTAAAGATGGTCTTACGGTAAAGGATCTGGAGGTAACCAAGGAGGACGTTGAAGAGGCTTACCAACACGTTGATTCAAAGGTAATTGATGCCCTAAAGTTTGCCTCAGAAAATATAGTTAAGTTTCATCGTGCCCAGATAGAGAGAGAGATGTGGATGATTGATATTGCCGATGGCATTTTAGCTGGACGGATGAGCACGCCATTAGAAAGAATTGGCGCATACATACCTGGCAGAAGAGCCGCGTACCCAAGTTCTATCTTGATGACAATTTTGCCTGCAAAAGTAGCTGGCGTGAAGGAAATTGTTGCCTGTACCCCTCCTGATGAGGGTATGATCATAAATCCTTCCACTATAGTGGCTGCAGATATAGCTGGCTCAACAAAAATTTTTAAGGTCGGTGGACCGTGGGGAATCGCCTCGATGGCCTACGGTACTACAACCATTCCTAAAGTAGATAAAATAGTTGGCCCTGGAAACAAATATGTTACTGCTGCAAAGATTATGGTATTTGGGCA
>JAFDDS010000045.1 GCA_019310745.1 Deltaproteobacteria bacterium
GAGTAGGATAGTATCAAAGTCACAGTCCACAATAATCTCTTTCACTATCTGGGTATTTCCCGAGGTTTCCCCCTTATGCCAGATTTCTCCACGTGAGCGACTCCAGTAATGGGCCTCTCCAGTCTGGAGGGTGAGTCTCCACGCATGGCTATTCATATAGGCCAGCATTAAAACCTTTCCAGATTTAAAATCCTGTGCAATAGCTGGCAAAATTCCATCACCTTTTTTAAAATCTAATTCGACCATATTCTCGCTTTCTATTTCTAAGTCATTAATCGTATTTTGAAATGTACTTTCAATATTTCGTTTTATTATATACAAAAGATCTTTTATATTGTCTATACTTCATTATTAAATAATGTATGTTATATAGTTTTTAACAGGATATTTAAAGGGCGTATTTAGGAACGTGGCTTTAACTTACGCGGGATAGGAATTCAGAGAGGGATAATTATGTCAGGAGAAGTAGTCAGGGAAACGCATTTTCCCAATTTAAAATTGATTAATAGAGGGAAGGTCAGGGATATCTATGAGGTGGGAGATACCTTACTTATAGTTGCTACTGATCGGATGTCGGCTTTTGATGTGGTTATGGATGACCCAATTCCTGATAAGGGAAAGATCTTAACAAAGATATCGCTCTTTTGGTTTGAAAAAACCTCTTCGATTATTGATAATCATCTCATCACTGCTAATCCAGATGAATATCCTGAATTGTGCAGGCCTTATAAAGACTATCTTTTAGATAGGAGCATGCTGGTCCATAAAGCAAAGCCTTTTCCAGTAGAATGCATTGTAAGGGGTTATGTTTCAGGTTCCGGTTGGCTTGAGTATCAGGATAGGGGGAGTATCTCAGGGGTCCCTCTTCCTGAGAAACTGAAAGAGTCAGATATATTGCCAGAACCGATTTTCACACCATCTACAAAAGCTGAGGCGGGGATACATGATGAAAACATTTCCTATGAGGATGCTGTTCATGTTGTCGGAGAAGATATAGCCAGACAGATGAGAAGTATTAGTTTAAAAATATACCAATACGGAAGAGATTTGGCTTCTAAGAATGGCATCATCATAGCTGATACCAAATTCGAGTTTGGATTGGTAGAAGATACCTTTATGTTGATTGATGAAATATTAACACCGGATTCATCCAGATTTTGGCCCATGGATGGATATATGCCGGGAAGGGCTCAAAAGAGCTTTGACAAACAGTTTTTAAGGGATTACCTCAATACCCTTGATTGGCCAAAAAAGCCACCCCCACCAAAATTACCAGCAGAAATAATTCAGGTTACAAGAGACAAATATCTTGAGGCCCTTGAGAGATTAACAGGGAAAGGCCTGTAAGCCCTATTAGCCACGTGAGAGCATATTTTTTTTCACTCTACTTCTTTAGTCACTTCCCTTGACAACGCCTCCATTGATGCTTAACATTTTTAAGATTAATCTTTGTTGTTAATCAATAATAAGAGTTCGCATATGAGTGAAATAGAGATTAAAATAAACGAAGAAGATGATAAGGTAAAGACCTACAAAGAGATGGATAAAGAAGAGGAAAAAAAAGTAGAGGACCTTACAGAACACAATGAAAACTCCCGCGAGAAGAGCAAAGAAAAGAAGGTGAAGAAGGTAGAGGAAATGACAAAACGGGAACTTGTAGAAAAGGTAAAAGAAATTGAGATAAAGGCACAAGAAAATTACGAGCTTTATACGCGAACCTATGCTGAAATGGAAAATATCAAAAAAAGAGGGAAAAAAGAAAGAGAGGATTTGGCAAAATTTGCAAATGAGTCTCTCATAAAGGAGATATTGCCAGCTATTGATAATCTCGAAAAGGCGATATCACACGCGAACAATGATACTGACCCATCAGGGTTAGGTAAGGGTCTTGAAATGACATTGGATGGTCTCATGAAAACGTTAGAAAAATCGGGTCTTAAAGAGGTAGAGGCAGTAGGAAAACCATTTGACCCTAATTTTCATGAGGCAATTTCACAACAGATAGATGATAAGGTTGCTCAGGGACATATCATAATGGAGTTGCAAAAGGGCTACCTGCTCAATGAACGTTTGATTAGGCCATCAATGGTTGTGATCTCGCAAGGAAACAGTAAAAGTGATGTTAAAAGCTCTTAAAATTAAGGAAATAAATTCTGTTAACGTTACCTCATACATGAATTTAGACACTTTAGGCAGTTTTTCCAGATAATAATATTTGTTAAGGAGGAGATAATGGCTAAAATAATTGGAATCGATTTGGGAACCACAAATTCCTGTGTAGCTCTCATGGAGGGAGGTGACCCAAAGGTAATTGCCAATGTTGAAGGGAATCGGACCACACCGTCTGTTGTGGCATTTACTGATAGTGGAGAACGGCTCGTAGGTCAGACTGCAAAAAGGCAGGCAATTACCAATCCGGAGAACACTGTCTATGCAGTTAAAAGACTAATTGGAAGAAAGTTTGATTCACCTGAGGCTCAAAAAGATGTTACGATATCCCCTTACAAGATTACCAAGGCAAAAAATGCTGATGCTCAAATAACCGTCAGAGGCGAGGATCATAGTGCAGCGGAGATTTCATCAATGATATTGCAGAAAATGAAGCAGACTGCTGAAGAATATCTTGGTGAAAAGGTAACCGATGCTGTTATTACCGTTCCGGCCTATTTTAATGACAGCCAGAGACAGGCAACAAAGGATGCTGGAAAGATAGCGGGATTGAATGTTCAACGGATCATTAATGAACCTACGGCTGCATCACTTGCCTATGGTCTGGATAAAAAGAAGGAAGAAAAGATTGCTGTGTTTGATCTTGGTGGTGGGACCTTTGATATTTCTATCCTGGAGATAGGTGATGGGGTATTTGAGGTTAAATCCACAAACGGAGACACCCATTTAGGGGGTGAGGACTTTGATCAAAGAGTTATGGATTACCTTGCTGATGAGTTCAAGAAGGATCAAGGGATTGATCTTAGGAATGACAAAATGGCATTACAACGTTTGAAGGAGGCGGCTGAGAAGGCAAAGATGGAACTTTCCACAGCAATGGAGACAGATGTGAATCTTCCCTTTATTACTGCTGATGCGAGTGGGCCGAAACATTTGAATATTAAACTCACCAGGGCAAAGCTCGAGTCTCTTGTAGAGGATTTGGTTGATAAAACAATCGAACCCTGCAAACTTGCCATAAAGGATTCTGGTTTGAAGGTTGGTGAGATTAATGAGGTTATTCTGGTTGGCGGGATGACGAGAATGCCTATGGTTCAGGAGAAGGTAAAGCAAATCTTTGGTAAAGAGCCACACAAAGGTGTTAATCCTGATGAGGTTGTTGCTGTCGGTGCAGCTATACAAGGAGGCGTGTTAAAGGGAGATGTAAAAGATGTTCTCTTGCTTGATGTTACTCCTCTTTCCCTGGGAATTGAGACCCTTGGTGCTGTTTTCACCAAACTTATTGAAAAAAACACTACGATACCTACGAAAAAAAGCCAGATATTTTCAACTGCTGCAGATAACCAGCCTGCTGTGTCTATCCATGTCCTTCAAGGTGAGAGGGAAATGGCTGCCTACAATAAAACCCTTGGTCGCTTTGAACTTGTTGGGATTCCACCAGCGCCAAGAGGCATGCCTCAGATAGAGGTAGCCTTTGATATTGATGCAAATGGAATTGTTAATGTATCTGCAAAAGATATGGGAACCGGGAAGGAGCAGTCCATCAAGATAACCGCCTCAAGTGGTCTCAGTGAAGAGGAAATTGAAAGGTTAGTCAAGGATGCTGAGCTTCACGGTGAAGAGGATAAAAAAAAGAGGGAGCTTGTTGATGCTCGAAATGCTGCTGATTCCCTTATCTATTCGACTGAAAAATCTCTTAAAGAGGCTGGAGATAAAATCGATGCTAGCACAAAAGGAGAGATAGATAACGCCATAGGTAACCTTAAAAAGGCTATGGAGGGTGAAGATACATCAGAAATTAAACGGCTTTCAGAGGAATTAACACAGGTTTCACATAAAATTGCTGAAGTTTTGTATGCCCAGGCTGCCCAATCACAAGGACAAGCTGGCCCAGAAGCAGGCCCTGCGGAAGAAGAGACAGCCAAAAAGGATGAGGAGGTTGTTGACGCAGATTTTGAGGAAGTAAAGGATGACAATAAATAAAGTCCCTTATTTTATAAAGGCCATTACTGTTTTGATAGCGGTAATGGCCTTTTTTGTATTCTCTTGTGAGAAGAGGATAATTGTAAAGGAACCGCCTGAAAAGGTAGCTGTAAGGGTACCGCCTGAAAAGAAAATAGTCATCGATTATTTCTCAGAGGCTGAGAATTATTGGATAGAGAAAAAATATGAAAAGGCACTGGCGGCTTACGATCTGTACCTCACGGTAGAACCAAAAGGAGAGAGGGTTAGAGATGCATTAACAAGGAAGGCAATGATATATTATACTACGAACCAGTATGAGGAGGCCTTGCCCCTGTTTTTAGAGGTTATCGAAGACTATCCCATGGAAAAAAGGGCTGAGATTCACCTTTTAACTGCCAAGACATATTTCCACCTGCAAAAATACCCGGAATCAAGATTATCTGCTTTGCGCTGGCTTGAGATTTATACATATTATCCTGGCAGAGAAGAAGTTTTTTTTCTTTTAGGCCAAACCTTAAAAGAATTACATAATAATCCACAGGCGTTTTATTGGTGGCTCAAGGTATTGGAATCATCATCAGTGAAAGGAGAGGAGAAGGAAAAAATAAGGTTGCAACTTTTAGATCTTATCTATCAAGGCGCAGAAGATGAACTGATGCAAATGGCTGCCTATGCTGAAGAGTCTGATCTTGTGTATCCTATATACTACCAGCTGACATTATTTTATCTTATCTCGGGTAGATTAGAGAAGGCACGCGAGGCAGTATTAAATGTGGTGAGTTTTACACCGGAAGAAGAATGGGCTATAAAGCCTCAAGAATTGCTCCAAATGATTGATGAGAGATTGGAAGTACGTCCTAATGTTATTGGCTGCCTCTTACCTCTGAGCGGTCCTTTTGCTCTCTATGGACAGGAGGTACTCAATGGTCTCGAGCTCGGGTTTGATATCTTTCAGGAGAACGAAGAAAGCCTTTCATCTATGGAGCTTGTCATCAGGGACACAGAAGGTGATCCTGAAATAGCAATTGAGGCTATAAAAGAGCTGACAGTCAAAGAGAAGGCGCTTGTTACTATAGGGCCTCTTATTAGCAAGGTAGCTGAAGGGGTTGTGGAAAAGGCTCAAGAATTAGGTATGCCCATAATCACCTTAAGCCAGAGTGACGCCATCACAAAAAAGGGAGAGATGGTTTTTCAGAATTGCCTTAATCCAGAGGACCAGCTCAGAAGTTTGGTAAATAAGGTTGTGGGAGAGATGGGGTTAATAAGGTTTGCCATCCTCTATCCTGCCAATTCTTACGGTAAATACTTTATGAATAAATTATGGGACAAGGTTGAATCAAATGGAGGGGTGATAACTGCTGTAGAGTCGTATGATCCGAAGAGTACAGATTTTGCAGTAGAGATAAAAAAAATGGTTGGTCTTTTCTATCCCAGGCCGAAACCAAACATTGAGGAAGAAGAGGAGGAGAAGGAAGAGGATACGGAACAATTAGGACAGAAAATGGAAGAACAGGATTTAGAAGAGGAACCGGAACCTATCGTTGATTTTGATGCTGTCTTTATCCCGGACAGTTATGAAAGGGCAGGCCTTATAGCATCTCAATTGGCCTATCATGATGTTTTGGGGGTGACCCTTTTAGGGACAAACCTTTGGAACTCTCCGAAATTAATAGACATCGCCGGAAGATATGTTCATGGAGCAATATTTCCTTCTGGATTCTTTTCTGGTAGTGGTTATATAGGTGTAGATAGTTTTGTTGACCAGTACAGAGCCAGTTTTGGCCAAGAACCACAATTTCTTGCTGCAATAGGCTACGATACTATTCGAGTAGTCAAAGAAATTTTGAAGGAAAAAGGCAAAGACATAAAGACAAGAGAGAATTTTCGCTCTGCATTAGCAGGAAATAAATATTTTGATAGCGTAACCGGGCCAATGTTTTTTGATGATGAAAGAAGGGCAAAAAGAGATCCTCTTCTTTTGACCATTAGCGGTCGGCATTTTTTCCCTATGCCGTAACATATCCTTTGTTTCGTGGTGGGCCTATTCTCACCATTACTACTATTGAGCATTTGCCATCATATTCTGGACACCCCAAAAAAAGCCACATTAGAACCTAAGATACATTGAATCAATATAAAATCTCACCTAAAAATGGGATTAACTTATTGCTTGGAGTTTACTGCAATTTTACACCCACTGCATTCCAGGTTGCATGATAGTGATCGAAAGTAGGTATTCGGATTGAAGGTTTCAAAACGTATTGGAAAGCTTTTGCTGAATGGT
>JAFDDS010000046.1 GCA_019310745.1 Deltaproteobacteria bacterium
CTGGTGAAAGGAATCCCTCGTCATCCCATTGTAGAAGACGACGTCATCATCTATTCAGGAACAACTATTTTGGGCCGTGTTCGCATTGGAAAGGGATCAATTATTGGTGGCAATGTATGGCTGACACAGGATATCAAACCTGGTACACGAGTTATACAGGGTAAGCAAGCGGAGCCCATTATGACAAGCAGTGAATGATCTTCCATGTTGTAGCATTTGTAGTGACGAGACAAAATAATTTTAAAAATGAGCCCACAGTAGTCTTTTAAATAAACCTCCCATAGAAAATTGCTCCCTGCTTACTCAATCCATCTGATAAATGGCACCTGTGTACATTGCTTTTATGTAAACAATCCTTGACGTTTTATCCCGCTTACTATCTATTTTTTCTATATCTTTACAATTTTGCAAATGGCCCCGATGCTTTGCTTTAGTGTTATATATAAAAAAACTATACGTTGAGCATTTAGTTTCTTAGGAGGAATCACGGGAAAGGATGTACGCCATGAAAGAAGATTTTGAAAATAAAATTCAAACCCTTGCTGAATGGTTATATGAATCCAGACATCTCGTTGTCTTTACTGGCGCTGGAATCAGTACTGAATCAGGGCTTCCTGATTTCAGAGGACCTGACGGTCTATGGACCCGGAGAGATAAAGGACTTGCTCCAAAACCATTAAACCGCTCGTGGGATTCAGTTGAGCCAAATAGCGGGCACATTGCTATCGTTGATCTCCAAAAAATGGGCAAATTAGAATTTTGTATCTCTCAAAATGTAGATAATCTCCATTTAAAATCAGGGATAAATCCAGATTTACTGGCTGAGCTTCATGGGAATATGACCAAACTTCGGTGCACGAGATGCGATAAAAAAGTAAACAAGTCCAATGGCATGACTATGTGTCAGTGTGGGGGAAAATTGGTCTCAAGTGTAGTCAATTTTGGGCAGTCCCTTCCTGAAAAAGATCTAAGGCTTTCTTTCGAGCATTCTCGAAAAAGCGACCTTTTTTTGGTTGTTGGATCAAGCTTGGTAGTAACACCAGCAGCAGACATGCCGCTGGAGGCTCTTCGTTCCGGCGCAAAATTGGTCATCATTAATAAGGGAGATACCCCCTTTGATAATAGTACAAACTTGAGATTTAAAGAAGAGATTGGTGAGATTCTCCCTAGGGCAATAAAGAAACTAAAAAGATTGATGGGCCTGTTTGAATAAAAAAATCAAACAAAAGGTAGACAAATTTAATAACATGATTAGAATTTGATCGAACTTTGCTTCTTTTACTTTTTTTTATTGACAATAATAATTTCTTAAGGCATAAGGCAAAATCTGTTATTCGATCGATTTTTAAAGGAACTATAAGTAATTTTTATTAAATAATTGTTCTTATTTAAAATTAATAAAGAAAGGATGTGGTTATCATGGTTTGTACAACGTTAAGGCCCGGGTTTGAGTGCATCTTTATGACCAAAAAAGGATGCGAGTTTAATGGAGGTAGCTGTCACACCATCATTGATCAGTGTGATGGTTGCCAGAGAATCGTTGAATATCCCACCGGAAAATACTGTATAAGTTTCCTCGACCCGTCTATCAAATGGAAAAACGGGGTCTGTAATATGGCTACTCACATACAGATAAGCACCAAAAAGGAAACCAATAAGATAAATCCGCTTAAGGCCTCAAAAAGATCCCGCTAAAAACCTTTGAACCAGGGAATTTCTTAAAGAATAATTAGTAGCGGAAAACATTCGTGCAGAGATTGCATCAAATGAGTTTTAGAAAATCTCTGCTCCGTCTATCAGGAGAAAATGCATTTGATTATGTAACCAAGATACATATGAGCGATGCATGCTCTGCACGAATGTCCTCTTATTCTTCCCCTTTTTGACGTCCCCAATTTTTATTTGTAATTAATAGAATAAATCCTGCTATACTATCGATCAGAAATCCTGGAATCATAAATAATTATGCATTTATCTGGACTTTAAAGCAGCCTTGATAAAGGGAGTCAGTATATGACTGAATTCACTTACTCCAATATAGAGAGGGAGATGGAGACCTATGGGTTTGATTCTGTAGTCAAAAGCCACTGTCGAATGTGCCATGGTGGCTGCGGAGTTTTGGTCTATACGAAAAATGGTAAAGCGGTTAAAATTGCTGGTGATCCTGACTGCCCCATAAATCATGGAACTCTCTGCAGCAAAGGAATTGCATCCACTCAATTGGCCTACCATCCAGATCGATTGACGTATCCTGTGAAAAGAGTTGGGGCAAAGGCAAGCGGAAATTGGGAGCGTATATCGTGGGATGAAGCATTGAATACCATTGCAGAACGGATAGTAAAGTATAAAAAAGAATTTGGGGCAGAATCAATTGTAATGGGGTATGGAACAGGAAGGGAAAATGAAGGGGTGATTTACCGTTTTGCCAACCTCCTTGGTGCCCCCAATGTTCTTACAGCAGGTCATTTTTGCTACGGCCCTCGTATTGCTACCAGTATCATTACCTGCGGATCAAACCCTATCGTAGACTACGAAAACAATCCAAAGTGCATTATGGTGTGGGGCAACAATTTGGTGATAGGTAACTCTGATGAATATAAGGGTGAATCTTTCTCAGTGAGCCTTGATAAAGGGGCGAAACTTATTGCCGTTGACCCAAGATTAACACGTATTGCAGCCCGTGCTGATATCTGGCTTCAGCTCAGACCAGGAACAGATACAGCCCTCGCCCTGGGAATGCTCAATGTCATCGTCAATGAAAAACTTTATGATACAGAATTTGTCCAACATTATGTCCATGGATGGGAGCCCTTTGTAAAACGAATCAATGAATATCCACTCAACAAGGTAGAAGAGATCACCTGGGTTCCAAAAGAAAAAATCAGGGAAGCTGCACGACTATTTGCAACTACTAAACCTGCAGCAATCCAATGGGGAGTGGCCATTGAACAACAGATAAACTGCGCAGACAACAACCGCTCTCTCATGGCCCTTATGGGTATAACTGGAAATATAGACGTACCTGGAGGACAGGTCTTATTCAAAGCACCCACAATTAGAACAGTGGCAGAATTTGGTGCCCACAAGAAACTTTCAAAAGAGCAGGCTGCTAAACGTTTAGGGGGAGATCGTTTCCGTCTTGCTGGAAATTTTGCGATTATTAATCCCAAATGTGTTTGGGATGCTATTCTTACAAAGAAGCCCTATCCAGTAAAAATGCTATTCTTAATCAGCTCAAATCCTGTTATGACCCGTGCAAATGCAAAAGAGGTTTACCGTGCACTTGAAAAGGTTGAGTTCATGGCTGTTTCTGATTTTTTCTTGACACCAACAGCCGAACTTGCAGATATTGTTTTGCCAGCGGCTACATGGCTTGAAATGGACTATATCGGAGATTTTTGGAAGAGACATGGCTACATCCTGCCAAGGAGAAAGGTCATCCAGGTGGGAGAGTGCCGATCAGATCATGAGATGCTTAATGACCTTGCTCACAGAGTTGACCAAGGAGAACACTGGTGGGATAATTTTGAAGGAGCCCTGGATTACATATTAGAACCCATGGGTACAACATGGCAGAAATTCAGCGAGACTGATTACATAAGAGGGGAAATAACGTATCAAAAATATAAGAAAAAAGGATTCTCCACTCCAACCAATAAGTTTGAACTATATTCAACATTGCTTGAAAAATGGGGGTACGATCCCCTTCCGCAACATCGTGAAGTCCCTGAAAGCCCTTTAAGCTCCCCAGAATTATACAAACAGTACCCATATATCCTTATTACTGGAATGAGGTCTCCCGGTTTTTTTCATACAGAAAATCGCCAGGTGTCCTGGCTAAGAGAGCTTCGCAGAGAACCAGTTGTGGAAATCCACCCTGAAACTGCACAGAAAGAAGGCATACGTGAAGGCGATTGGGTCGTTATCGAATCCCTTAGGGGAAAGGTCAGGCAGCGAGCAAAAATATTTTCAGGCATTGACCCAAGGGTTATTGGGGCACAGCATGCCTGGTGGTTTCCAGAGAGAAAAGATCCAGGACACGGGTGGGATGAATCAAACATTAACATATTGACGGACAATGCCTATGAGGGCTGTGATCCTGCAATGGGCGCAACGAACGTTAGAACACTTTTATGCAAAATATACCCTGAGAAGTGAATACAGGAGCAGTTCATGAAAAAATATGCCCTGATCATAGATCATGAGGCCTGCTGGGGATGTAAGACATGTGAAGTAGCATGTAAACAAGAAACCAATTCAACTGATGGCATTAAGTTAATCTCTGTCTCAGAAGATGGCCCTAAGATAATCAATGGTACATTGGATTTCTCTTTTCAGGTGAGTGTCTGCAGGCACTGCGATGATCCCCCATGTGTAAAGGCTTGCGTAGAGGAAGCTATTAGCAAAAGAGAAGATGGTATAGTAGTTATAGATTATGAGAAATGTACTGGATGTCAGGCTTGCATAGAGGTATGTCCTTACGATGCCATTGTCTTTGATATGAGTAAAGGCATCGCACAAAAGTGTAACCTCTGTCATCATAGGGTGGATAGGGGACTTATACCAGCCTGTGCCGATAATGTCTGTTTGGCTCATTGTATCTATTTCGGAGATCCAGATGAAATTAGACAAATGATTTCAAAAAAAAGGCGATTCAATAAACAGTGAATTGGGATCTTTTTTTTGCTTAAAGCTCATTCCCTGTCCAAGAGAGATAACAGATCTCCCCACTGAGAGATCCTGGGTACTTTGCAGTCCAGTTTTTCATCATCCTTAAAAAAAATACCCGGTACAAATGGTATATTTTGATCCCTCACATAGGTAGTTAAAACAGGCTGGAGCCCAGCCTTCTGTGCACCAGTAATATCGGGCTCTGGGTCATCTCCGACATAGAGAATCTGATATTTTCTCACCCCCAGCTGCTCAATAAGTTGGTGAAAAACAAAAGGGTGTGGCTTGCGGTAGCCCAGCTCGCCAGAAATGAGCACCACATCAAAGAAAGTGCTCAGGCCTAACTTGTTAATGATGTTCCTGGCAGCAGGCCCATGAGTGAAATTAGAAAGTAACCCCAGACGGTATACATCCCTGAGGCAACTGAGCATCTCTTTTGTGCCTGGAATAAGATGACAGTGTAGGAAAAAGGCTGAAAAATAATTGTCAACTGCTATAGCTATTTGGGGATCATCAGGCAAGATATTGTATCCCTGGCTCTTTAGTGCAGCGCTTATCCAAAAACTGTTGTGTGTTTCTATCCCATCCTCTTGGGCTTTTTTAACAAACTCCAGGGCAACTTCCCGGTAGGCTTCTTTGAATTGTTCACTCTCAAGTTCGAAACCACTTTTCCGAAGGCTTTTGATCAACCTCCTCATGGCCTCATCCAGGGTTTGTATCTCCGCAGTGATCAGTGTGTTAAAAAGGTCAAACCCTATTGCTTTAATATGGTTCATGATTTTTTTTCTTAACTTAAAAAACAAGAGACTTGCACATTACAAGAAACAGGAAATCCCAGCACTCAGAAACAAACAAGAAAAGTAAAAAACCTCTCTTTTAAACTATAGTTATTGATATAATTCCACACCAATTTTGACTCACTAGTCCACAATATGTTTATTCAGACACAAATCAAATTTTTACAACTTCATAAAGTATTCTTAATATCAGTCAAAAAAGGAAAGATTAGTGTCAATCATATTCCTATAAAACATATATTAAGTAATTATTTAGTATTTATTTTTTTTAAAAAATTTTTTCTTGACATTGCTTATTATATATATATTAGTATATAATTATGTTATAAATTCACTAATTATGACTAATTAAAATCTTACATATACTTTTATACATAATTTCAAAGCTGATTCATTTATATGGCACAAGGGATTTGCTTTAGTACCTCAGATCACACATGGATCTTAATAATTTTGGCTATGTTCGTTTAACATAAAAGGTAATGGGATTCATTCAGATGAAAAACTTAAGGATAAGCTTTCAATAAAATAGATTGAAATAAAAATAATCAAATAAAGGAGATACCTTATGAAAACATCAAGACATGCAGCTGAAAGACTGCAACAAAGAGGTATTCCAAAAGATTATATCGATATGATTTTACGACATGGAACCTCAATAAGAAAACCAGGTAACGCGTTAGAGTACAGGCTATACAAAAAAGATAAAGATAGGATTATCAGACACTATAAGCACTTAATTCACTTATTAGATAAGTGCACAACTAAGGCTGTCGTCGTTGACTCTAATATGGAAGAAATAGTGACTGTTTATAACGTGATGTAAATAAAAGACATTCTTCTTTTAAAATGGTGCCGAAGGCGGGACTTGAACCCGCACGGGCGTAACCCACTACCCCCTCAAGATAGCGTGTCTACCAAATTCCACCACTTCGGCATACCAAATCAT
>JAFDDS010000047.1 GCA_019310745.1 Deltaproteobacteria bacterium
ATTAAAGTGGGCAAGAGCAGTTTTTATATCTATATTTCTCTTATATGCAAAAACTAAATTGCTTGACAGCAAATTGAATGGTAAAGAAAAATACGTTTATATGCTTTTACTATGCCACTACCTATTCATCCATAAACTTTTTTGCTTCCTTAATCTGAATTGTATCAAAAAATAGCTTATGAACTCTGAAGTATTTATTACCGATGGTCATTGGAGAAAGTCACTCGCGGCTGTTCGAGCCCTTGGAAAAAAAGGGATTAAGGTCACAGTTGGCGAAAGCACTCGTTTAGCGACTGCTGCCTTCTCAAAATATTGTCATCGGGCTGTAGTGTATCCTTCTCCCCATCTTAGGCCCTCGGAGTTTATAGACTTTCTTCTTAAGGAGTTATCGCGTATTTCTTATCAAATGCTCCTCCCTATGGAGGATGAAACCTTACATCTTATATCACGCTACCACACTGAATTTTCCCGCCTAACATATCTCCCGATAGTATCCTTTGAGAAACTCTCGTTTGCTCAGCGCAAAGATAAAATCCTTCAAATGGCAGAAAAGCATGGGATTCCCATCCCAAAAACATGGTATATAGATGATATTTCTCAGATTAATAACCTTAAGAACATCCTCCCCTACCCGATAGTAATAAAACCTAAAATGAGTTCAGGGTCAGTGGGGATATGCTATTCTGATAAACCGGAAGATTTGATGGAACAATACCTATCAGTCCATCAACGTTTTCCCTACCCCTTGATTCAGGAACGTATCCCCACCGAGGGCTCAGGTTATGGTGCCTCTTTTCTCTTAGATGAAAGAGGAAGGGTAAAAGCCTCTTTTGTTCATAAACGCTTAAGGGAATATCCTGTAACCGGGGGTGCGAGTACATTAAGAGAAAGCGTCAGATGGGATGATATCCGTGATATGGCACAGGTCTTATTGAATGCTCTTAATTGGTTCGGGGTGGGTATGGTGGAGTTTAAGGTTGATCCACGTGATAACATCCCAAAATTAATGGAAATCAACCCGAGATTTTGGGGTTCATTATCCTTGGCTGTAGAAGCGGGTGTTAATTTTCCATATCTCCTGTATCGTATGTCTCGTGGTGAAAATTTTAAACCAGTTGAACATTACCAAATAGGAAAAAGATGTCGGTGGCTTTTGCCAGGGGATATACTCCATTTTATTTACAATCCCAAGCGGAGGAGTTTAGTGCCCGAATTTTTCAATTTTTGGGATAGGAATACCGCCTATGACATACTATCTATTGATGATCCTCTGCCAACCCTAGGGAGGTTCCTTACTCCCTTGACCTTTTTATATGACGCAGACATGAAAGAGCGACTGAAAAAGAGAAAACCATGACCGTTGAAAATATTTTAACCGTAGATGTAGAGGATTGGTTCCATATCTGCGGGATTGACGAACTCATACCTGAAACCAGTTGGCCTCAATTAGAAAGCCGGGTTACAATAAATACCGTAAAGATATTGGAAATTCTACACCAAAAGAGGGTCAAAGCTACCTTTTTTATCCTCGGTTTTGTTGCAGAAAGGCATCCTGATCTGGTTAAAACAATCGCAAGAGAAGGTCACGAAATTGCCACACATGGATATGCCCACAGGCGAGTTTATTCAATGTCTCCTGATATGTTCCGACAAGACCTAATAAAGGCAGTAAGCATCATTTCTGCAATAACAGGTTGCCCTGTTAAGGGGTATAGAGCTCCAGAGTGGTCGATTCGGGATGACTCTCTCTGGGCCTTGGATATCTTGCAGCAAGAAGGCTTTGAATACGATTCCAGCATGGCACCTCTGCCAATAATCGGTAACCCTCATTATCCTAAAATTCCTTACAGGTTGCAATGTGATCAAGGCCATTTATGGGAATTCCCTCCCCTTGTTGCAACCACTCCACTTGTCAATCTCCCCCTGGGCGGCGGATGGGGATTGAGAATTTTTCCCTATAGTCTTATTAAAACTACAATCCGAAAGCTAAATAATCAGGGCAGGCCTGCAGTTATTTTTCTCCATCCTCGTGAATTTGACCTTGATAATCCTCATATTAGGCTTCCTCTGGTTACAAAATTTATTTTGAATGCACGACTCCAAAGGACAGAAAAAAGGCTTGACCGATTACTGGAGGACTTTCATTTTACGTATGTATCGGCTATTTTAAACAAAGTAAAATCGTAACAATTTTGTTATTTAAAACACAGCATTGGGCAAATAGGTATTTCAAGTCATGTATGATGCTATTGTTTTTTTAAAAAATAATCTTGCCGATCATTTTGCACTTTATTTTATCCCCCTTTATATATTGGGAGGAAGGCCTGTTGCCATCTTAAGCGCTCAGTTTTTAGGTTTCAGAGCATTTTTTTTTTTTTTTTTAGTGGTCATGCTGGATACACTTCAAGTTCCCTTGTTTTATTATCTCTATGGCAGGATCTCCAATGGGTTATTTATGCAAAAGCTCTACAAAAGAATCACAAAAAAAGAACAGAGGCTCCACAAATCAAAATTTTTCCACTGGATACAGCTCATGGGAACACCTGGGGTTGTAGCTATCTCCATGTTGCCCCTTAAAGGCTGCGGTATGTGGACTGGGGTTCTTTTATCAAAACTCCTTCGACTACCGAAGCAGGTCAGTTATCCACTTTTGATTGCAGGGAGCATATTAGGATGTATTTTAATTTATGGTATGGGCGAAGCTGTCTTGCAATTGAAGGATCTTTTTGTTAATAAATAAAAAACATAGACTAAAGAAGGCAGGTAAACCAATGTTAGCTAGTATAAAACAAAATTTTTTAATTTATGCTCTTAATTTTCTCTTTGCCACCCTTTCCTGGATAAGAAATGAAAGTGTCTTTAAGTGGTCGTATTCGCTTATAGCCTGGCTGGCAGAAAAACTCGTAAAAAAAGATTATTACATAGAAAGGATACGATGGATAAAGGACCTTTTTGATAGCGACCATCCCAGTTTAACCGTTACAAAAAAAATATTGCGGGGTACCAACCCATATCATCGAAAGACAATTATCAAAGCCTTTATCATCAACCATTGTCTGGTGGGAACCAATAAGAGAAAGGATTTTTCCGAAAAGCACGATGGATTTTACCCCCCGGGTTTCTTTGTTATCAGCCCGAGCATGAAATGCAACCTGAACTGTTATGGCTGTTATGCCGGCTACTATGACAAAAAGGCTGAGCTAACCTTTGATGAAATAGATAGGGTCATGACCCAGGCCAAGGAGATAGGCATGTATTTTTGTGTGGTTTCAGGAGGTGAGCCACTATTTCATCCAAGAATCTTTGATATATTTGAAAAACATAATGATGTCCTTTTCCATATGTATACCAATGGAAGTTTGATTGATGAGAAGGTCTGTCAACGACTTGTTGAAGTTGGCAATGTTATTCCTGCTATCAGCATTGAGGGATACCGAAAAGAGACTGATGAACGGAGGGGTGTGGGACATTTTGACCGTATAATGAAGGCGATGGATTTATTACGAGAGACCAAAATCTTGTTTGGATTTTCAGCCACATTAACACGACAAAATACAGAAATCCTGAATAGTGATGAATTTATTGAATTTATGATTGAAAAGGGCTGTATCCTTGGGTGGTATTTTATGTACGTTCCTATTGGGCGTGAACCGAATCTTGATCTGATGCAAACTCCCGAGCAAAGGGGATACCAATTCGAACGTTTGACCTATCTTCGGTCTCGAAAATCCATATTGCTGGCTGACTTCTGGAATGATGGACCTGTGGTTGGGGGTTGTATATCTGGTGGAAGAAAATACTTTCATGTCAATGCTAATGGAGACATAGAACCGTGTGTATTTGCCCACTTTGCAACACATAATATCAAAACCAGTTCCCTTGAAGAGGCTATCAAATCCCCCATGTTTCGCTCCATCCGCTCCCAGCTTCCGGTATACGAAAACCTCCTCCGCCCCTGTACCTTGATCGATAGACCAGAGGTTAGTCGAAAGGCTATCAAGGACTATGGCGCCTACTTCACTCATGAGGGAGCAGAAATACTATATAATGACCTGCATGATGATATTGATCAGTATACCAAAAAATATGGTAAGATTGCAGATCCCTTATGGGAAAAATATTTTCCTAAAAACAAAAAAGAATAGCTCAAGAGGTTGTCCTCATTACATGTTTTCATATTTCGCTTCCACAAGTATATCATTATTCTCTGTGGTATCCTGACTCTATTTGCCGCTATTCTAACGAGCCAACTCAAGCTTGATCTTAATCTCCTTTCACTCCTCCCTTCGGATGATCCAAGTGTTAAGACCTTCTTTAAAATTTCAGAGGATTTTGGGGTTCAATCGGTTTTGGTTGCCGTAATTGAGGTGCCACCGAACTTTAGCCAGAGCAAATCTGAATACCTTATAAATCTCTTAGTCAAAAATCTTAAGAAAAGTAAATTAATCAACGAAGTTAACTATAAAAGCAGCGAGAGGGACCTTTCCTTGTTGTTTCAAACATACATGGAATATTTCCCTGTCTTATTGAAAACTCGAGAGCTCAGCAAGTTAGCCCAAAAACTTTCTGATATAGAGATTCAAAGGCAGGTTCGCGAGAACAAAAAGCTCCTGATGACCCCTTTCAGCATTGTAACCAAAGAACTTGTTTATAATGATCCGTTAGGGCTCAGGAAATTAATACAAACAAACATACCGCCTCCTGATGAAAAATATTCATTTGGACCTCAACGAGGATATTATCGTACCAAAAACGCTACCATTTATTTCTTATTTATTAAGCCAAAAAAACCACCTCAGAATATCGCCTTTAGTAAACAATTAATGGAAGAGGTGCGTGATCTTGAAAGGATATCTTTATCAGAATTATCTAAGGAATATGAAACTTCGATAAAAGGGCTTAACATATCTTATACAGGAGGGTATCCGATTGCTATCAAAGACGAGGCCACTACGAAAAGGGATATTAAGGTTACCATACTGACTTCCTTTTTAGGGGTACTCATTCTTTTTGGTCTTTCATTCCGAAGACTAAAAGTCATCTTTTATGTTGCTGCCCCTCTTGCCATCGGCCTCATATGGACACTTGGCTTTGCGAGAATTGTATTTCATCATCTCAATATTCTTACCTGTGTATTCTCTGCCGTTTTAATAGGCCTTGGAATCGATTTTGCCATACATATTCTCAACCGTTATTGCGGTCAAGATGAAAAGGACTTCGATATATCTACCCGCCTAAAGCACACCTTCCAAAAGACAGGCGGGAGTATCGTGATCGGGGGCATAACTACGGCCTCTGCATTCTATGCCATTGCACTGTCGGATTTTAGGGGTTTCAGAGAGCTGGGTATTCTTACCGGCACCGGAATCCTATTATGCCTGGTGGTTATGATTTTTTTGCTCCCCTCTCTTCTCGTCTATTTTTCTAAAAAAAGAGGTAATGGCAGAGAGATTACCATAGCCGGTTTTGGTTTAAATGTCTTATTAGGCATGCTCTGGAAACATCCAAAGACTCTCCTTGCTATTAGTTTTATGATTATATGTCTGTTAGGGATCATAGGCAGTAGAATAGGTTTCGATGAAAATCTTAAGAATTTTCGCCAGGCCGATCACGATGTGCTCATTCTTCAGGATAAGGTAACAGACTGGCTTGGAGGCTCAACCGGTCAGGTTCTTCTGATTGTGGAAGGTGATTCCGAGTCTGATTGTATGGAAATCAATGCCTCCATATATACGGCACTAAGAGAATTAGGTGGCTCACGCCTTATTGCTGGAATTAAATCGATCAGCGACTACCTCCCCTCCCCCAGCGAACAGATGATTAACACAGAATTTGTTAAAACAAACCCTGAATATTTTAACATAGCACGTATCAGAAGGACCTTTGATGAGGCACTAAAAGATAATGGTTTTGAGAGGTCAGTTCTCTACGATGATTATTTTAAGGTTTTATCAAAAGCCCTCTCATCGGAAAAAATTCTTCTCCCTTCAAAAATTCTTGCCACAAATATGGGTAATTTTTTAAGGCTGTTTTTTCTTGGGAATGGTGAATCTTACAGGCTTGTCACCTATATTATCCCTAAAAAGGACCTTTGGTCCAGGGCAGATACAAACGAGTTAAAAGAGCTGATTATAGGGAAACTGAAAGATAAGGGAATAGGAAAGGATCGTTATAAACTTACCGGTGCCAATTTGCTCACTGGAGATTTAAAGGAAATCATCATCAAAAACCTAAAGACAAGTATGCGGTTGGCAGGGCTGATTATCGTAATTGTCCTTCTGCTGTATTATCGAAGTCTGCAATTACTGGTTTTATCAACCCTCCCCCTTATTGTTGGACTGGTGACCTTAACTGGCATAATGGTCATCTTTCATCTTGATTTCAATTTTCTTAACTGTATTG
>JAFDDS010000048.1 GCA_019310745.1 Deltaproteobacteria bacterium
CGACATCGAGGAGCTGGATTAGGAGGGGGTCATGATGAAAGAGAACAAACATTAAATCAGCTCTTAGTTGAAATGGATGGATTTGAATCTAATGAAGGAGTTATTCTGATTTCAGCCACTAACAGGCCTGACGTACTTGACCCTGCATTATTGCGCCCAGGAAGATTTGACAGGCAGGTAGTTGTACCAGTGCCTGATGTCAGGGGACGGGAAAGCATATTAAAGGTACACACAAAAAAAACAAGGATTGGCGATGATGTTGATCATTCTGTAATTGCCAGGGGAACACCAGGTTTTACCGGTGCAGACCTTGAAAATATGGTTAATGAGGCAGCGTTGCTTGCTGCCAGGAGAAACAAAGACAAAATAGATATGCAAGACCTGGAAGATGCGAAAGATAAGGTGCTTATGGGTGTAGAAAGGAAGAGCATGATCATAAGCGATGATGAGAAAAAAACTACCGCCTATCATGAAGCAGGACATACCTTGATAGCAAAACTTCTCCCTGATACCGATCCCATACATAAAGTGACCATAATTCCAAGAGGCATGGCTCTTGGCCTGACACAGCAACTCATCCTGATGGGAGGAAGAATATCCGAGGAAATTGCCTTAAATACCCAGACTACTGGAGCAAGCAATGACATAGAAAGGGCAACGGTGATAGCAAGAAAGATGATCTGTGAATATGGTATGAGCGAAAAACTCGGCCCATTGAGTTTCGGAAAGAAAGAGGAAGAAATATTCTTGGGACGTGAGATTTCCCAGCACAGGGATTATAGTGAAGAAACAGCACAAAAGATTGACCAGGAGGTTAATAATCTTATAGATGTGTCCTATAAAAAAGCTCATAAGCTTATAAGTAATAACCTCACTACCCTAAATAATTTAGCCAAGGCCCTTTTAGAAAAAGAGACCCTCAATGGCAGTGAGATCGATGAAATAGTAGGCAAAAAGAAAAGAAAACCACGCACAACAACATCAACGGGAAAAAGGAAAATTGATTCACAGGGCAAGAAAAGCTAATATTTTAGAATGGTTAGGCTATAATTTTGATCTTGATTCTAAAACCTTTATTATGGGTATTTTGAATATCACCCCTGACTCTTTTTTTGATGGAGGCACTCATTTCCGCGAAAATAATGCAGTGAAGCACGGTTTGAAAATGGCCACCGAGGGTGCTGATATTATTGATGTAGGAGGAGAATCAACAAGGCCTTTTTCAGATCCCCTCCCACTTGATGAAGAGTTAAGGAGAGTAATACCTGTTATCAAGACTCTCGCCCAAGAGATAGACCTTCCAATAAGCATAGATACCTATAAGAGTGAGGTAGCCAGTCAGGCCATAGAGGCTGGTGCCACAATGGTCAACGACATAAGTGCACTGAAATTTGATCCTGCAATGGGTCAATTGGTTGCTGATGCAGGTGTACCCATTGTATTGATGCATATGAAAGGAACACCAAAAAATATGCAGACAAACCCTACCTACAAAGACCTTTTTGGTGAAATAATAGACTTCTTACGCAAGGCCATAGAACAGGCTCTCAGTTCAGGTATAAAAAGAGATGTTATTATCATTGACCCCGGTATTGGTTTTGGTAAATCCTTTGATGATAATCTCAAGATAATAAACAATTTACATACATTTTCTTCTCTTGGACAACCGCTTCTGGTGGGTACCTCTAGTAAGGCGTTTATTGGCCATGTGCTTGGCCTTTCAGTAGAATCTCGTGAAAGTGGTACAATGGCTACTGTTGCTGCTTCTGTGCTGAACGGAGCAAATATTGTGAGGGTTCACAATGTGAAGGTCACCAAAGAAACAGTAACTATGATTGATGCTATAATGAAAGCCGAAACTTGAAACTGGATACTTGTTCCTATGCTACTATGTATTGATGCAGGTAATACAAACATTGTTATTGGTATTTTTCAAGATGATATACTGCGTAATCACTGGCGAATAAGAACAGAAAGAGATATGACCAGTGACGAATTCACTGTATTAATCAACAACCTGTTTATCCCAGCACAATTAGAGATACAGAGCATACATGATGTAATTATCTCTTGCGTTGTACCACCTCTTTTTAGCTCCCTAAAAGAGTTTTGCTTGCTTCATTTTAACCATGAACCAATGATTGTTGGCCCGGATATAAAGACAGGATTGGCCATTAAATATGATAATCCAAAAGAGATTGGTGCTGACAGGATTGTTAATGCAGTAGCTGCATACCAGAAATATAAAACGGGCCTCATTGTGGTAGACTTTGGTACAGCTACGACCTTTGATTACATATCCTCTGGAGGTGCCTATGAAGGGGGTGCAATAGCCCCTGGCATAATCATCTCTGCTGAGGCTCTTTTTCAAAAGGCCTCTAAGCTCCCTCGAGTTGAGATATTTGACAAACCTAAAACTGTAATAGGCAAGGAAACCATAAGCAGTATAAATTCAGGCCTTGTGTATGGTTATGCTGGCCTCGTTGATGGGATAGTAAAACGGATAAAAAAAGAGATGGGATCTAATCTTACTGTTATTGCAACAGGAGGCCTTGCCACATTGATAAAATCAGAAGCTGAGAACATCGATTATGTTGAAGAATTCTTGACCCTGGATGGATTACAAATACTTTTTAAGCTTAACTCCCATAAATAAGCAGTAACCCTTCTGTAATCACAACTTTACCCCTTTCCAATTTATGCTCACTGCAATAACTTCCTCACCTAATATATTATTCGACCTAAAAAATAATTGAAAAAATGTACGTCAGATAAAGGTTAGATTAAGGGTTGTTAATAAATTAGAAATAAGGTAAAGATCCTTCAGTAAAAAGTCCTATAACATGTTTTATTGAAAGGAAATTGCATCTTATTACATGAACAAAAAACACATAAGGCATTTTCAATCCTGGTTTAATGATTATGTATCTAATTTTTACTTGAAAGGACAGGATCAAGAAAACGATTGGGCCATTCAGCTTAAAGAGGAGCACTCCTGGAAAGTAAGAGAAGAGATAATAAAAATTAGTCAAAGATTGCAATTATCCGAAGATGATATATTAATTGCTGAAATTCTCGGTCTGTTTCATGACATAGGGCGTTTTCATCAGTATGAAAAATATAGAACATTCAGAGATGATATCTCTGAAGATCATGCAAAAATAGGAGCACAAATAGTTACAGATTCTCACCTCTTGGAAGATTTAACCGAGGTTGAGAAAAATATAATTACAAAGGGCATCCTTTATCACAATATTCATACACTTCCTGAGGATTTAGATCCGCGTTGTCTTTTTTTTTGCAAATTACTAAGGGATGCTGATAAGCTGGATATTTGGAGAATAATAATAAATTATTATTATAAAGAACAAGATGGAAACTCTCACTCGATTCTCGAATTAGGACTACCAGATACTCCTGGATATTCCACTACAGTTTTAAATGATCTCTATAACGGTCAAACATCAAGCTCGAATACCATTAAAAATTTAAATGACTTTAAACTTCTTCAAATTGGCTGGGTGTATGGAATAAACTTTTATCCGACTTTTCAGGAAATTAAAAAACGAAACTATATCGAAAAGATTTCTTCCACTCTTCCGGAAACGCAAGCGCTTAAAAAGGCGATCAAGAGAGTTGATAATTACCTGATGCTGAATTTAATATAAACATTGAAAGTAAAGTGTAAGGCTAACGCATTCACAAGGTATAAAAAAAGGATCCTCATTGTATGAGTATTATTTGTAATCTCAATAATCTCCCCCAAGATATTACAAACTCTGTAGTTACTATAGGAAACTTTGATGGAGTCCATTGGGCACATCAGATAATTTTTAAAAAGATCATAGAGAGGGCCAGAGATTTACATGGAACATCTGTGGCTATCACCTTTGAACCACATCCTATAAAGGCAATGTTTTCCACGAAGGCTAAACCACTCATAACGCTTTTAGAACAAAAGAAAGAACTGATAATAAATCAAGGGATTGACTTACTTCTTATAATAGAATTTAGTGCAGAATTTGCTGCTATTTCAGCCAGAGATTTTGTAAAAGATATCTTGGTGGATAAATTAGGGGTTAAAGAAATAGTAGTCGGTTATGATTATGCCTTTGGCCATAACAGACAAGGTAATATAGAAGTCCTGAGGGAAATGGGTTCTCTGTTTAATTTTAATGTCCAGCAAGTAGATCCTGTGTATGTAGAAAATGTTCTGGTATCGAGTACATCAATCAGGAACCTTATTATGGAAGGAAATGTAGTTGGTGCAAAAAAATTACTTGGAAGGAATTACCAGATAAGAGGAAAGGTTATTAGGGGAATGAATAGGGGTGATTCTTTATTAGGCTACCCCACAGCAAACCTTAGATTGACTGATGAGCTAATACCAAAAGAGGGTGTGTATATTGTTTTAATAGATATAGGCGGCAAGACGTATCAAGGATTGACCAACATTGGCTACAATCCAACGTTTAAGAATAAAACCTTGTCGGTTGAGACCTATATTTTTAATTTATCAGCTCATATAGTAAATCAAAAGATTAAGGTTAATTTCCTCTCCCGCCTACGGGATGAAATAACTTTTGCGAGCAGCAAAGAGCTTTCCCAGCAGATCGATCAAGATGTTAATCAGGCACGAGAATTCTTTCAAAAGAAAAAAGATACACTATGAAATGGAAATTCTGGCTTGGTCTTTTAATTAGTGTCGCATTTCTCTATATTGCATTCCATAATGTGGATTTAAGCCTCCTGTATTTATCCATTAAATCAACTAATATTCTTTTTTTTATCCCAATTGTCATGTTAACTTTTTCCTTCTATTTTATACGGGCCTTACGATGGTTTCATCTTTTAGAGCCAATAAAAAAGATCGGTCTGTTCAGTCTATTTTCTTCCACAGTTATAGGTTTTGCCGCAAACTGTGTTCTTCCCGCACGACTGGGTGAATTTATAAGGGCAAACTACATTGGACGTATGGAAAACATAAGTAAAAGTTCCTCATTAGCAACCATTGTTATTGAGAGACTCTTTGATGTTTTTACCATACTTCTAATGGTATTACTTGTTATCCTTTTTAATGATTTCCCTTCCGAATGGAAATCAATAGAAAAGGCCCTAAAAACAGGAGGATTTTTCCTGTTAATTCTTTTTATCATTTCAATCTTTCTCCTTATCTGGCTGAAAAAAAAGACCCACACCTTTCTCACTGTCTTTGGACGTTTTCTTTTCTTTTTGCCACATACCATGCAACAGAGGATCATTGACATTCTGAAAGGTTTCAGCAACGGTCTTGTCCTTGTTAAAGGCCCATCTCAACTTTTGGCAGTAATATTTTACTCTCTCACACTCTGGTGTCTTACTGCATTTCAGATTTATATCCTTGGTTTTTCAATGGGTATATCACTGCCTTTTCTAGCCCCCTTTTTTATTCTGATACTACTGTGCCTTAGTGTCACATTGCCATCGGCACCTGGCTATATCGGTACATTTCATGTGGCATGCCAATATGCGTTAATCTTTTATAGCATCAGTAAGGAAAAGGCATTATCAATGGCCATCCTTCTTCATGCCGCAGGATTTATCCCTACTGTTATTTTAGGCTCACTGCTATTTTTACTTCACCATATCTCATTACGTAACCTTACTAATAAATAATCGTTAACAAGAAAAAACTGGACATTTAGTGTAAATATCTTATTATTTATATATATAGACTAATGGAGAAAATAATTATGAAAAAGAGGTATCTAATATATTTGATTATTACCCTTATGATCTTTTCAGCAGGCTGTGCCCCTTCTTACAAGGCAAGGCCACTATCATTTAAGCATCCATCTGCGTATCCAAATACTACCCAGGTTGCGAATACCATAATCGGCTCAAGAGCCTTTGTTGACGAAAAGGAAGCGCAAAAGGCCTTTGGTTTTGATGTGAGGTCAGCCGGCATGCTTCCGATTCAAATTGTGGCAGATAACCAAGGCCAAAAAGAACTATATATTGTTGCCAATCAAACATTTCTTCAGGATAAAGAAGGTAACCTCTGGCCTGTGTTAACAGATAAATTTGCATACGAGCGGGTAACGAAATACGCGCAAACCAAAAAGATCTTTAAGGAAGGAGCTTATGCAGGTGTAATGTCTGCAACTGCTGGTGCACTCATTGGAGCAGCTATTGGTATTGTTACTGGTGAAAATATTGCCTCTGTAGCAGGAAAGGGAGCAGCTATAGGTGCTGCTGCAGGAGGAACTGCAGGCGGTTTAAAAGGCTATGACTCAGCATATCAGGCCCGAAGAGAGGTCATGGAAGACTTTGAAAGCAAAAGCTTGAAAAATAAATCCCTTTCTCCCAATAACCTTAGTTATGGCTTTATATTCTTTCCTGGAGAGGCCAAGTCCGCACAATTACTCAGGTTACAATTGAAAGAAAAAGACTCGGATAGAATTTTCACCATAAATTTAAAATTCGAATAACAACTCGCAACTATACTATATCATATGGAGAGGGTTTTATCAGGAATGCGCTTCCTTTTCAGCCTTTCTTGCATGCGATTAATAGCCCTTTCCATCTCCTTAAGAATCTCTTGAACTCTTTTACTGATAGGCTCTTTTCGTAACATGTATTCCTTTTCTATATCTTCAGCGAACTTTTTTATTCTCTTTTTAAGCTGGGCTACCTTTTCTTCCAGATTTTGCCGATTATTTCTATAGTGCTCACGTTTCTCTTTTGAGAGGTCTTTTCCTTCTGCCAGATTTTCCTTCAG
>JAFDDS010000049.1 GCA_019310745.1 Deltaproteobacteria bacterium
ATGAACGATGGCGAAAACCGGTTTAATCTCGCATTCTTGGACTGCTTTCTCACGGTCTTAGATGAGATTGAAAATGATACAGACGCTAATTCCCTTATTGTTACCTCCGCCCATGAAAAAATTTTCTGCAACGGAATTGACCTGGATTGGCTGGTACCGTTTATTCAAAAAAATGATATGGAGACCGCAAAGGCATTTTTCTATACGATGATGAAACTTTTCAAACGAATCCTCCTTTATCCGATGCCTACAATCGCTGCAATATCAGGCCATGTGTTTGCTGGCGGAGCCATCATGAGCTGTGCCTTTGACTTTCGCTTTATGCGTGCTGATCGAGGCTTTTTTTCCTTTCCAGAGGTAGACCTTGGAATTCCGTTTCTTCCCGGTATGATTGCTATCATCAAAAAGGCAATCCCCATGTACAAGTTTGAAGAAATGCAGTATAGCGGAAAACGAGCCACTGCCGAGGAATGCGAAGTGCATCACATAGTCATGAAGGCTTGTCATATGGATGACCTGATGGATGAGGCACTCTCTTTTGCAAAAGCCTTAAACAAGCGCAGAGAGGTAATCGCCGAGATGAAGAAACGGATGTATAAGGATATTGTCCATACCATTGACGTAAAAGATCCACCGGTGATCGAATCTGGCATTTTTTCCGTATAAAAATAGTAACTGGTTGTCGGGTTTCCCGATAAATCGGGATTCAAAGTTCACGGTTGCTGGCCTTATTTTCATGCTGGTCTATGTTCATCGTTTTCTAATCTTGATGGTCTCGCATAAAGTTAGGATTTTGTGAATGTGTCATTTCGACCGTAGGGTGAAATCTTATGTTTCAGCATGTTATATCGGAAATATTTCTCGTTTCGCTCGAAATTACATGTTGTTTGGACTTTTTACCAGTCCATCAAACTTGAACCGTGAACCCCTGAACTTTGAACAGGAATAGTAACTAAATAGAGACAGGTGCCATGAACTAACATTTTTAAGTGAGGTTACTATGATCATTATGGGACATCGTGGGGCTGCGGCTCTGGAGCCTGAGAATACCCTGCTTTCAATTGGAAGGGCTATGGAAATTGGAGTTAACGCTGTGGAGATAGATGTGCGTTTGAGCAAAGACAAAGAGATAGTCGTCATACATGACTCAACCGTGGATCGTACCACTGATGGTACTGGGCCTGTTTGCAGTTTGACACTTGATGAGCTGAAAAAGCTTGACGCAGGTAAAGGCCAGCGCATACCCACACTTCAGGAAGTCATTGATTTTATTGGCAGCCAAGTGGAGCTGGTCATCGAGTTGAAGGAAGAAGTTACAGTAGAAAGTGTTTTCGAGCTGATAAAAAAGAGTAACATTGAAGACACCGTATATGTGATCTCTTTCTGGCACAGGCTTGTAAAGACCATAAAAGAGATGGACAGCCACATCAAAACCGGCGTGCTTCTTGTGGGATGCCCTGTAGACATGTGCATTGCTACTCAGGCATTTGCAGACGCACTCGTGATGAATTACTCTTTTATAGACATGAAATTTGTCCAAACAGCTCATAAAGAAAACCTAAAGGTTTTTGTATGGAATATTGATAAAAAGAATCTTCTAAAGCCATACGCTGATATGGGCGTAGACGGTATTGGAACCAATGATCCGCGAGTGCTGTGCGAATATTTTATGTAATCAATAAGGGTTGCCAAATGAATGGAATGAACGGATCGTTATGCTTAGATCAATCATCGCCTCCGCAAATAATTCAGGGTAGCATTCAACGTGTTGGCAATAGCCCTTAAACTTTTTCTGGTAGCCCAAGTATCAAAATAATTCTTTAAAACATAAAACATATCGGGCTATACAGACATCTATCAAAAAAAATAATTGCTTAAATTAAAAAGATGAAGCGAGAAGAGGTTTTCTTCATGCCCGAAACAGAGAAAATAACATACATTGTGAATCAACTTTCCAGAAAAAGAGATATGGTGAAAGCCTCGACAGATTCATTTTCTTCGTCAATAGCCAATTGTGTCAGGAAATTTCACCAAACCTTTCCTGATTATACACCAACTCCATTGGTAAAACTTACTCATCTTGCCGATATGTTGCGCGTTTCTCACATCTGGATTAAAGACGAGTCACACCGATTTGGCCTCAATGCCTTTAAGGTCCTTGGTGCCACACATGGACTTGCATATCTCATAGCTCAGCGATTGAAAATGAATGCACAGGAATTGTCTTTCGATTTACTCCATGCAACCAGTGCAAAAGAAGTGCTGGCCGACACTACATTTGTAACAGCAACAGACGGGAATCATGGCCGAGCAGTTGCATGGGCCGCACAGCAACTGGGGTGTAATGCTGTTGTCTATTTGCCACAAGGCACCGCTACAGCACGGTATGAATCTATCAAAGCGCATGGTGCTCAAACTTGTATCATTGATGGCACCTATGATGATGCTGTCCAGCAAGCGGTAGAACAGGCTCAAAAACAAGGTTGGATTTTGCTGCAGGATACAGCAAGAGAGGGATATGAAGAAATTCCTTTAAAAATCATGCAGGGCTATCTCACTATCCTGCACGAGGCCCTGGAGCAGTTGGGAGGAGAAATTCCCACGCATGTTTTTGTGCAGTGTGGCGTGGGTTCTCTGGCAGCTGCCATCCAGGCGTATCTATGTGAGTTATTCGGCGACGAACGACCTCTCTTTGCTGTTGTGGAGCCTGTCCGTGCTGCCTGTTTTTATGAACCCATGGCCGCCCATAAGAGAACGCCTCAAAAACTCGGTGGCAACCTCAATACGATTATGGCTGGCCTGGCGTGTGGTGAGCCAAGCACCCTTGCATGGGGAATACTTCGAGACTACACTGATGTGTTTGTTGCCTGTCCAGACTATGTAGCAATGAGAGGTATGCGTATTCTCGGCAATCCCCTGCAGGGTGATGACAGAGTTATTTCGGGCGAATCAGGTGCAGTAACTCTGGGTCTGCTTACGACTGTGCTTGCACAGGCATCCTGCCGAAACATTGCTCAAGCATTACGGCTTAATGAAACGTCAAAAGTCTTATTACTGTCAACTGAAGGTGATACAGATCCCTCTATGTACCGTACGATTGTATGGGGTTCATTGAAATAGGAAATCTTCATAATGACCCTTCAACTTTTTACTAGCAACAGATTAGAGACCCTGGCCGACACATTGGCTGAAATGCTTAGGGAACCTTTAGCATCAGTGCTGGATGAAGAAATTATCGTTGTACAGAGTAAAGGCATGGAACGTTGGGTATCAATGCAGCTTGCCCGGCGTCATGGTATCTGTGCAAACTTCAGATTTCCTTTTCCTAACGCCTTCATCCACGAAGTATTTCAGAAAGTCATTCCGGACCTCCCTGAACGTCCAGCTTTTGATCCCAAAACAATGACCTGGAGGATCATGAAGCTTCTCCCTCAATGTATCACAAAGCCGGGCTTTGAAAACCTGAGCGCTTATCTGGGAGATACTCAGAGAAATGTAAAACGCTTTCAGCTTTCTGAGCGGATCGCAGACACCTTTGACCAGTACCTGCTTTTTCGTCCAGAAATGATTTTTCAATGGGAAGGTGGGGAGGAAGATCACTGGCAGGCCGTGCTCTGGAGAGAACTCGTTAAAGAGACTGGAACAATGCATCGTGCTGCACTCGGCAGGGCCTTTCTAAGCGCGACAGAAGAATCCCTCACCACACTACATAATCTCCCTGAAAGAATTTCTGTCTTTGGAATATCAGCACTCCCTCGATTTTTCATTCAGATGCTTGAAGCTCTATCACGGCCTAGCCAGATAAACCTCTTTCTTATGAATCCCTGCAAAGAATACTGGGGTGATATTCTCTCTGACTGGGAGATGAAAAAAACAATAGCACAAAAGGGCACGAGAGATTGTGCCTTTGAAGAACTCCACCTGGAGAAAGGAAACAGCCTCCTTGCATCTTTGGGAAAATTGGGTAAGGATTTTTTTGACCTTGTAAATGAGTATGACTGCGAGGAATTTCCATCGTTTAAAAATTTCGAAGAAAATACTCTTCTCTCATGGATCCAATCGGACATCCTGAATCTTCGAGACAGGCACCAGGGTTTGAATGCAAAGGAAATGATTGCACGTAATGATAACTCGATCCAGGTCCATTCATGTCATAGCCCCATGCGGGAAATCGAAGTGTTGCATGACCGACTCCTTGATATGTTTGAAAAAAATCCAGGCCTCCTCCCCAAGGATATCTTAGTAATGACGCCAGACATAGAAACCTATGCTCCCTATATCCAGGCCGTGTTTGATACCCCTGCAGATGCCTCCAGAAAAATCCCTTTCAGTATTGCAGATCGTAGCATAAGGAAAGAGAGCGAGATTATTACTACATTCCTGTCAATTTTGGATCTTCTGGGCAGCCGCTTTACCGCCTCACAGGTTTTTGCCATTTTGGAATCGAAAGCAGTCCATCGAAAATTTGATATTATGGAGACAGATCTTACACTTGTTCGGAAATGGCTGACAGACACCCGAATACGGTGGGGGATCGACAGTAAAGACCGGAGTCAACTCGGCCTGCCTGCCTTAGCTGAAAACACATGGAAGGCTGGCCTGGAAAGGCTGATATTAGGCTATGCATTGCCTGGCCAGGATGAGAACATGTTTAATGATATCCTTCCCTACGATCATATTGAAGGGAGTAATGCCTCTGTTTTAGGGAGGCTTCTTGATTTCACAGAGCAGCTCTTTACCCATGTCATATCCCTTGGCCAACCTCGTAGTCTTAATCAGTGGTCAACAACCTTAACAGAGCTTTGTGAGAAGTTTTTTATGCCTGATGAGGATACAGAAAGAGAAATGCAGGTAATACGGCGCACGCTCAATGACCTAGGTGACATGCAGAAAATAGCATTTTTTGATGAAGCAATTGATATCAATGTTATCAAGTGGCACCTTAAGAATGTCCTTGAAACGGAAGGGTTTGGATTCGATTTTATTACTGGAGGAGTTACATTTTGCGCAATGTTACCCATGCGATCTATTCCCTTTAAGGTCATCTGTTGTGTGGGTATGAATGGTGATGCCTATCCAAGACAGGTCAAACCATTAGGTTTTGATCTCATAGCAAAACATCCTCAACCAGGAGACCGGTCCAGGCGCAATGATGACAGATATCTCTTTCTCGAGGCAATACTTTCCGCACGAAAGATAGTATATGTTAGTTTTATAGGCCAAAACATTCAAGACAATAGCACTCTCCCCCCGTCTGTTGTGGTCAGCGAACTCATGGATTACATTGAACAAGGCTTTACAATCTCGGGGAATAAAATTCTCAACCACATTTTTACAAAACATCGCCTTCAGGCCTTTAGTCCGGAATATTTCAAGGAGGGTGAAAAACTGTTCAGCTATTCAGAGGAGAACCGCCAGGCAGCACAATGCATTCTGGAGGCTCGCGAGGCTCCCCTATCGTTTATCTCCACGGGACTTTCAAACCCTGAAGAGGATTGGAAAACAGTTGATTTAAACGATCTATCCACCTTTTTTTCTAATCCATCAAGGTTTCTGCTCAATAAACGCCTGGGAATTCATCTTGAGGAGAGGGCCTCGATACTGGAAGACAGGGAGGCATTTGAGGTCAAGGCACTGGAAAAATATCTACTTAATAAAAAACTGCTGGAAAAGAAACTCGAAGGAGAAAACCTTAAAGATTTCTTTCCTACAATACACGCCGCTGGACAGCTCCCACATGGGACGCCTGGAGAATGCATATTTGAGGAGCTGAGCCAGGGGGTGGAGAGTTTTGTAGAAAAAAGTAAGCCGTATATACTCACAACAATCCTCGAGCCACTTGAAGTAGATCTCAATATATCGGGTTTCAGGCTTAAAGGGCGAATCAATCCAATTTATCCAGAAAGATTACTCCACTACCGGTATGCACGAGTGAAGGCCAGAGACCGTCTTACGATATGGATCCATCACCTGGCACTGAATAGCGTTATGACTGATACCTATCCCCATACCAGCATATTAGCAGGCCTTGAGCCTGATAAAGGGCGTGAAGCTATGTGGGCAGCATGGGAATATTCGTCGGTGGAAAATAGCAAAGAGATCCTTGGAAGACTCTTAAAGGAATACTGGGAAGGACTTATGAGGCCCCTTCATTTCTTCCCGGACACTTCCTGGATGTATGCCCATACGCTCGTGGAAAAAAACAAATCAGAAAAAGATGCTTTAAATACTGCGCGCAGGATCTGGGAAAAAACCGATTACAACCGCGGTGAGTGCGACAATCCATACTATCAGCTTTGCTTTGGAAATATTGATCCCCTTGATTCAGAATTTC
>JAFDDS010000050.1 GCA_019310745.1 Deltaproteobacteria bacterium
TATGGAAAAACAGGAAACACATTCAAAGAGATTGGATCCCTTTCCAATAAGGAGCCTAAAGAGAGAAAACCTCAGCAACCAGGTCTTTGAACAGATTAAAGAAATGATTGTGAGGGGTGAAATTCCTGCTGGAAAACGTATGATAGAAAGCGAGATAGCTGAATCAATGGGTATCAGCAGGACGCCTGTGAGGGAAGCGGTACATAAACTTGAAGCTGAGGGTCTCCTTAATCCCCTTCCTAAGGGAGGATATGTGGTAAGGGGGCTGGATATCTCTGATATTGAAGAAACATTTGAAATAAGGAGTATCCTGGAGAGTTTTGCTTCATACCTTGCTGCTCACAGGCATAGCAACAAAGAAATAGTACCTCTAGAAGAAAAAATGGAGGAGTTTCAGAGATATCTGGACAAACACGACTTAAAGGAACTGGCGAGGATAAATACTGAATTTCATGAACTCCTCTATACCTTGAGCAGAAGCCCGAGATTGGTGAAGATGATACATAACTTAAGAGATGAGATCTATTTTTTAAGGAAAATTATATTACACTCAGTGGACATGGCCCGTTTATCAAACAAGGATCATAGAGAGATAATAAAAGCCATAAAAAAAAGAGAGGCCAAAAAGGTGGAAAGGCTTGTGAGAGATCACATCTTACGCGGTAAAGAATTTGTTATCAATGAAATGAGAAAAGGTAATGTAATCGTTAATCACCATTACTTTTTGTAAAAAAAGCAAGAGGAGAGTATATAATGTCTACCAAAAAAATCAGGATCCTTGTTGCAAAACCTGGCCTTGACGGTCATGACAGAGGTGCAAAGGTTATTGCCCATGCCCTGAGAGATGCCGGGATGGAGGTCATATACTCTGTGCTATAATTAAGATAGCTATTGAAGAAAGTGTAGACATTATAGGCCTTTCCATTATGTCCGGAGCCCATATTCCCATCTCTAAGAAGATAATGGATTTGATTAAAAAAGAAAATTTAGGTAATATGATTGTTGTCATTGGTGGGGTAATACCAGCCAAGGATATTCCTATCCTCAAAAACATCGGAGTTACAGGGATTTTCCCTGGTGGAACACCCTTTAAAGAATCTATAGAATTTATCAAAGAACACGTACGACACTAATAGTTTATTGAGTTTATTGTGTCTCTTGAGTTTATTGAGTTCACTTCAAAAGAAGATTTAAGGAAATATTTGTCTCAGGCACTTCAAAGAGTATAAACCTTAATAACTCAATTAACACAACGAATACTATAAATAGGAGGATAGATGGGAGTAGCCAATTATATTAAAGATGAAAAAGATAGGATTAAGGATGTAATACTTCAATCTGGAATCCATATAAAACCTCTGTATACAGGAGATGATTTAGGAGATATTGGATTTGACTATACACAAGATCTTGGCAATCCTGGAGAGTATCCCTTTACACGAGGAATACATAAATTAGGCTTCAGGAGCAGGGCATGGACTACCAGGCAATACTCCGGCTTTGGTACTCCAAAAGAGACGAATGAGCGCTGGCAACTTTTAATCTCTCAAGGCCAAACCGGATTAAATGTAGCATTCGATCTCCCCACCCAAATGGGATATGACTCTGATGACCCCATGGCCGAAGGAGAGGTGGGTCGAGTTGGGATGGCAGTGGATTCTTTAAGGGATTTTGAGATTGCCTTTAAGGGCATTGCCTTGGACAAAATCGGCTCTGGCCTTACGATAAATGCTGTTGCCTCAATCATGGTTGCCATGTATCAAGCTGTGGCAGAAGTATATGGATTCTCTAAACAACAGGTAAGTGCTACTCCACAGAACGACATATTAAAGGAGATAGTCGGCAGGGGTGCATGGATCTTTCCCGTAGAGCCAGCTGTTCGACTGATTGGTGATGTTATTGAGTATACGGTAAAGGAGATGCCAAGGGCAAATCCAGTCAGTGTTTGCGGTTACCATATAAGGGAAGCGGGTGCCACTCCAGTACAAGAAATTGCATATGCTATACAGATTGCAAATGCATACATCGATAATGTTTTAGAGAGAGGACATGCTATTGATGACTTTGTTGGCAGATTTTCCTTTAACCTCGATGTATTTGGAAATCTTTGGGAACAGGTAGCAAAATTCAGAGCAGCACGAAAGCTCTGGGCAAAAAATATTAAAGAACGGTATGGTGCAAAAAATGAAAAATCAATGTTTTTACGGGGTATATTTGGTGGCGGGGGAGGTGGCCTTACAAAGGAAGAACCTGAAAACAATATTGTACGAAGTGCTTATTATGCCTTAGCTGCTGCCTTAAGCGGTGCTCAGACAATGGCTTTGTGTTCCTATGACGAGGCCTATACCATCCCTACCCCTCATTCCGCCCTGATTTCCCTGAGAACACTGCAACTCCTGATGGATGAAGTGGGCCTCAGAGATACGGTTGATCCCTTAGCAGGTTCATATTTCATCGAAACCCTTACCAAACAGATGGAGGAAAAGATTGTTGAGGAGATGGCCACGATTGATACAATAGGAGGAATGGTGAAGGCAGTTTCTTCAGGATACATCCAGAAAGAAGTTGCAAGACAGGCCTATGAATTTGAAAAAGGTGTTCAGAGCGGAGAGTTAATAAAGATTGGTGTTAACAAATATACCGGAGGGGAAGAGGGAAAGGTTGAGCTTCACGAGTACAGTGATGAATCAGCGATAGAGCAGATAAAAAGTCTCAAAGAATTAAAAAAAACAAGAAACAATAAGGATGTTACTCGAACGCTAAAGGCATTAGAGAAGGCGACGAAGGATAAAGAAAATGTTATGCCATATCTAGTGGATTGCTGTAAGGCATATGCCACAGTTGGGGAGATGACTAACGTCTTTAGAGATATCTTTGGAGAATTTGTGGAGCCATCGATATTTTAGTATGAAACGAAAGGAGGTGAAACTATATACACTGTAAGGAAGGATTTAATGCACCCCTAACCAAATATGAGGAGGTATAAGACATGAAAAAGAATATTTTTTTAAGACTTGTTGGGCTCGCAGTCATAGCATTATTTATTGGCAGCCTGCTTCCAGTATCTTCCATGGCTGCTCCTATAAAGTTAAATTATGCTAATTTTCCACCAGCCCCTACCTTTCCCTGTGTGCAAATGGAGCGGTGGAAAAAAGAGGTTGAGAAAAGGACCGGTGGAAAAGTTGCCATCAAAACCTTTCCTGGTGGTACATTGCTTGGAGCAAAAAATATGATGGATGGTGTTATCGCAGGGCAGGCAGATATTGGTTGTTTGTGCATGGCCTATCAGCCAGGGAGGTTTTTAGTAACGAATGCCACTGCATTACCTGTAGGCTTTCCAAATGCAACAGTTGCCAGCCTCGCTCTTTGGGATCTTTACAAAAAATACAACCCCAAGGCATTTGCAAAGGTAAAAGCCCTTACTATGTTTACCTGTGCACCTGCAAACATCTATGCCAAAAACCCGGTACGAAATTTGGAAGACCTTAAAGGGCTGGAACTGAGAGCCTCCGGAGGCGTTGCCCAGGCTTTGAAGGCATTAGGCGCCACCCCTGTTGGAATGCCTCAGTCTGAAACTCCTGAAGCCCTTCAAAAGGGCGTCGTGCAGGGTGCAGGATCCTCCCTTGAGGCACTGATGGACTTCAAATATGCAGAAATCTGTAAGTATGTAACAATATTTAATGGTCCGGTGTATCCCTTTGCCGTTGTAATGAACATGGACAAATGGAATTCATTACCAAAAGATGTGCAAGATGTTATGGATGGCATGGGAGTAGAACAGGCCTTCTGGACAGGTAACTATATGGATAAGCATGTAAATAAATCCATTGATTGGTCCAAGAAAAACCATAATATTGAGATTACGAAATTAACTCAAAAGGAACTTGCTAACTGGAATAGGCTGCTCAGACCTCTCAAGGATAAATGGATTACCCAGGCGAAGGCCAAGGGATTACCAGCCAGAGCTATTTTACGAGATATACGAGTAGCGAAAGAGTATCATAGGCAATTCTAATCACTTGGCTTTATTGAATAGTTTAACGGTTGAGTGGTTGGGTGCAGTTGTTTGCTCAACTGCTCAACCAACTTCCCTTATTAATTGGAAGCCACATATGGAACTTCTGGATAAAATAAGCGTTGCTTTGACTAAAATATTTATCTGGATCGCAGGATCTTTCCTGGTGGTAATGATCCTTTTGACGTGTGCAAATATATTCCTGCGCCTCGTCTGGATTCCAGTGAAAGGCACATTTGAACTCATGGGATTTTTTGGGGCAATAGTGACTGCCCTAGCCCTCGGGTATACACAGGTTAAACGAGGTCATGTAGGAATTGATATAGTAGTAAATCAGTTCTCAGCAAAAACCCAGAGAATACTTACTGGTGCAAATTATTTCATCTGCATGATCTTCTTTGCTCTTGCGGGCTGGCAGATAGGCAAGTGGGGCACAACCCTCTGGAAAACAGGGGAAATCACAGAAACATTGAGAATTATCTTTTATCCTTTTACCTATGGAGTTGCTCTTGGTTGTATACTTCTTTCTTTTGTATTGCTCGTTGATTTTTTAAAAATGCTTATTCAAGGAAAAAGAGCCTTATAAATGGACTTAGTGCTTATTGGAATAATTGGAATAGTTGTCCTTCTCCTTGTGCTATTTTTCCTGGGAATGCCTGTTGGATTTGCCATGGCCATTGTTGGTTTCTGTGGGTTTTGCTATGTTGTGTCCTTCAAAGCAGGCCTCAACATGATAGGCACTGACCTGTGGTTTACCTTCTCCAAATACGGTCTCACTGTAATCCCACTTTTTGTCTTTATGGGCTACCTTGCATTCAACGCAGGGATAGCAGAGAGACTCTACCATGCTGCCTATAAGTGGGTTGGTCATTGGCCTGGGGGGTTGGCAATCGCCACAATTGGTGCCGATGAGCTTTTTGCCTCTATCTGTGGTTCTAATACAGCTACAGCAGCTACGATGGGTGCAGTTGCCCTGCCACAGATGAAAAAATATAACTATGACACGAGATTAAGTAGTGGCACTGTTGTCACTGGTGGCACCTTGGGTACGGTTATGCCTCCCAGTGTTGTCATCATTGTCATCGGCCTGCAAACAGAACAATCCATAGCAAAACTTTTTCTTGGTGGTATTTTACCTGCCATCCTTCTGGGAATTTTGTTTGTGCTTACCATCCTTATTCTTTGTCGTCTCAATCCCGATTTTGGCCCACCCGGACCAAAGACAACCTTTAAGGAAAAGGTAAGATCTCTTCCTGGGGTCATTGAAGCGATAGCTATATTCATATTGGTAATGGGTGGTTTGTTTATTGGCTTATTTACCCCTACCGAAGCCGGTGCAGTCGGTGTTTTTTGTACCTTTATTGTTGCCGTTGCAACCCGTAAGTTGACCTGGGATGGCCTTTTTAATTCTATTGTGGAAACGCTGAAGATATCATGCATGGTGTTTGTTCTTGTCACCGGAGCTATCATTTTTGGTCGTTTTCTAGCGGTAACAAGAATTCCTTTTTTAGTAGCAGATTTTGCCGCTTCACTTCCAGTGTCACCTTACGTAATTCTTGCTTTTGTGCTGATGATCTACCTGATCGGTGGTTGTATTATGGATGCCTTAGGGTTTCTGGTACTCACAATTCCTATCTTCTTTCCGTTGGGAATTGCCCTTGGATTTGATCCACTGTGGTATTCTATTATTTTAACCATGGTGACGACATTGGGAGCAATTACCCAACCGGTTGGTGTGAATATATACGTCGTAAAGGCTTTGGCCCCGGAAATAGCCCTTAGCAGGATTTTTAAAAGCGTCAGCTTTTTTTTAATGGCCTGCATTGTCTCTATCATTATATTAATAATTTTCCCTCAAATTGTTTTAATCATACCAGAAATGCTCCATTAATAGTATGAGCTATGAAGAAATGAAAGAGGTAAAAAATCATGACGATAACAAGCTTTATGCCAACTATTACAACAGAGAAAGAGTTAAAAGACCTCCAATTGAAAGGCTTGCAATGGTCAGTAAACCATGCCTATCAAGGCTCCGATTTTTACAGAAAACTATTTGATGAAGCAAAAGTAAAACCAGATGACATTCACTCCTTAGATGATATCAGAAAGCTATCCTTTACCACATCTAAGGATTTACAGGATGGTTATCCATTTCCATTACGAGCAGTTCCCTTCAAAGACATTGTTCGCATTCATGCCTCATCTGGCACTACAGGCAAAAGAAAGGTTTTGTGCTATACACAAAAAGATATTGATGACTGGGGAGATTTCTTTGCCAGGTGTTATGAAATGGCCTCTTTAACCACTGAAGATCGGGTTCAAATTGCAGTCGGATACGGGGTTTGGACAGCCGGTGTCGGTTTTCAACTGGGCTGCGAGCGATTTGGAGCTATGTCCATTCCTGCAGGCCCAGGCAATCTTGATATGCAATGTACCTTTTTGGCTGATTTTCAATCCACTGTTCTTTGCTGTACTGCCTCTATGGGTCTTCTTATGGCAGAGGAAGTAGAGAAAAGAAACATAAAGGATAAAATAAACCTAAAAAAGGTTATCTTTGGTTCGGAACGCTCAAGTGAGGCTATGCGAAAAAAAATCAAAGAGCTTCTTGGTGTGGAGCACATTTTTGATATCCCTGGCATGACAGAATTATACGGACCAGGTACAGGGCTCGATTGTATCTATCATGAAGGAATCCATTACTGGGCAGACTATTACATCCTTGAGATACTCGATCCCGATACCTTGGAAAAGGTCGAAGATGGAGAAATAGGGGAGATGGTAATCACAACCCTCAGGAAGGAAGGTGCCCCTCTTATCAGG
>JAFDDS010000051.1 GCA_019310745.1 Deltaproteobacteria bacterium
AGCAGCTGCTGATGTAGAAAAAAATGGGACATTCACTGCTGAGATAGGAATATTGACCAAGATTTCTGATTTCCTGAGGGCCAAACTTGGATCAAATGAAAAAATGGAAAACATCATCATTATAACAAACCCACCAATGTCTGCCGGTGCATACACTGCTCGGGCAGTAAGCATGCTTGCAGATAAAAAGGCTGAATGCACCCTGAACGTAAAAGGTCCCTCACTGATAGATCGATTAAAAGACTGGCTCGGTGTTAAGCTGGGAAAAATTGTTAAAAAATAGATATCAATGAAATGACACAGTTCTCTATAAATCTATGCATTCAAAAAACTTAAAAAATAAGATTCGTTTTCACCCCGCCCGTAGGGCTGAAAACTTTTTCTCTGCCAATGCCTGCCCTTTTAAATGCAAAGCCTATTTTACTGGGGTCGGCAGAGAAAAAAATCTGTATTAGTCTGTGTGAGTCTGCGTCTAATTATGCAAATCGATTACCCTAAAATCTTATAACTACACACAGGAGACAAGGATGAAGGTAAATAAGATAGATCACATATGCATTGCAGTAAATAATCTTGATGAAGCTCGAAAGATTTGGGAACCCATTCTGGGAAAGCCAGAGCCTGATGATCCTTACGTGGATGAGTTAGAAAAGATCAGGGTGGCACGATATTGGTTGGGGGAAGTAGGCTTTGAGTTAATGGAATCAACCACTCCGGATGGGGATGTAGCCAGGTTTATCGAGAAAAGAGGCGAGGGCGTGATGCTCATTAGTTTTAATGTCAATAACACACGAGAGGCCATGGATGAGTTGAAAGCTAAGGATTATCCCTTTATTGGAGGGGCCAGACCCTTTCGGGATTGTGAATTCGCCTTTGTTCATCCAAAGGCAGTAAATGGCGTTCTCCTTGAATTGATCGATGATAAATGGGATGAGTTGAAGGATAAATGACTTAAAGTAGGGCCAAAGCTTGCCCTGTCTTGCGTTTTAATCCCTGCTTTCTACTTTATACAATTCGCACTTTCTTTGCTCCCTATTCTCCTGGCACTGATGCATGCACTATTTGAATCGCATATAGACAAAATAATTAACCATGAATGTTTGCGTATTTCATCTTGTAATCATTAATAAAATCGAATAGAGTCCAGTTAACTCATTTGGCCGGTCATATTTGAATCCGAGGGAATCTTTAAAAAACACAACGCCTAAGAGTATAAGAGTGGGCATAATTGACACACAACTGTAATTTCCCAACAATCCTTTCAACACGCTTACTTGCAAATCTGATTAAGCTGGCGATTCTGCATGAGTTTTGTGCCCTTTAAGGTTATCCGATTTTATTAGGTGATTCTCTTAAAAATTTTTACAAGTCTTTGGAGAGAAAAAATGAAATGCCCAAAATCTAAGTTTGAGAATAGAGAAGGATCCAAGAGTTTTTGGGTTTATTAGTTTTTTTTAGAAAAGGGCACATTAAGGGGTGATTTTTTTGAAAGATGCATGGCTTTCTAAAGCAATGAAATGGAGATAAGTATGGCGGAATGGAAGAAAACGTTTTGTGCCCTTTGTTATCATAACTGCGGTCTGGAGGTACAAACCGAGGGGCATAGGATCACCCAGGTTCGGCCGGACAAAAATCACCCAAGAACAAAGGGTTACATTTGCCGAAAGGGGGCAAAAATCGCCCTATACCAGGACCATAAGGAACGTGTAACCCGCCCTCTCAAAAGGAAAGGTAATGGATTTGTGGAAATATCCTGGAAACAGGCCATATCGGAAATCGCAGGAAAATTGAAAGAGGTCTTACATAAATATGGACCACGGACCTTGGCTTACATTGGCGGCGGCGGGCAGGGCTGCCACATAGAGGCAGGCTTTGGCCGTACGCTTTTAACATCCCTTGGTTCCCAGTACCACTACTCAGCTCTGGCCCAGGAATTGACCGGCCTATTTTGGGTAAACGGCCGGGCATATGGGCGGCAAAACCTCCATTTGGTGCCGGATTTAGATCGGGCGGAGAATTTTCTAGTAATGGGTTGGAACGGATACGTGAGCAATGCCGGCGTCAATCAGGCACAGCGACGGATTAATGAATTTGCCAAGGACCCGAACAGGAAGCTTATCGTAGTGGACCCCTTATTAAGTGAGACGGCCAAACGAGCCAACAAACATTTACAGATCCGGATTGGCACCGCCGCCCTATTCTTGAAGTCCTTGATAGCCATTATCTTACAAGAGGGCTGGGAAAATGAAACTTACCTTAGGGATCACTGCAAGGGATTTGAAAAGATTTTACCATGGTTCAAAGATTTTGATGTAGCCTCGGCCCTTCAAGTATGTAGTGTGGGCCATGATGAGGTCAGAGAATTGGCGCATATGTACGCCACCCGGCCTACGGCAATGAGGACCGATTTGGGGTTGCTCATGGATCGGCAAAGTACCATGAATTCATACTTAGAAATGATTCTCATGGCGGTCTGTGGCCGCATCGGCACCCCGGGAGGCAACGTATTCAACGGCCACCTCATGCCGCTGGGGCCCCATTCAGATGAACGGGATTCCAAAACCTGGCGAACGGGGGAGACTAATATCCCGGCTATCATGGGGTACTTTCCCCCCAACGTGGCCCCTGAAGAGATCCTCTCGCAGAGAGAAGATCGTTTAAGGGCCATGATAATCAGCGGAGCAAACCCCCTTCTTTCCTATGCTGATACCCTGGCTTATGAGCAGGCCTTTAAGGAGCTGGACCTGCTGGTTACCATTGAAATTTCAATGACAGAAACCGCACGGATGAGTCATTATGTGCTACCTGCTAAGTCTGCCTTCGAGAAATGGGACACTACCTTCTTCAGTCTCACTTTCCCGGAAACACACTTTCAACTCCGGCGCCCATGCTGCGGCAGTCAGGGAGAGCCCCTTGAGGAGGGAGAAATATATACCCGCTTGGCCGAGGCCTTAGGACTCCTTCCAAAGATACCCCAGTCCCTTTTTCAGGCTGCCCAAGGGGATAGGAAGGGCTATGCAACGGAGCTTATGAAATTTATAAGTCAGGATAAGAAGGCAGCCAGGTTGGTACCCTTTATAGCAGCCAAGACTTTGGGGCAACATCTCAACTCTGCCCATCTAGCGGCGGTCTGGGGCCTAATGATCAATTATCCCCAACACGCCGCAGATGATCTGGAAAGGGCCGGTTATAAGGTGACACCTTTTTTGGGAGATGACCTCTTTCAGAACCTTCTTGACCATCCTGAGGGTATCTTAATTGGTAAGTTAGATCCGGACAATAACCTGGAAAAGCTGCGAACGGCGGACAAGAAAATACACCTTTATATCGAAGAAATGGCTGGCTGGGTGAAGGAGATTGAGGCTGAATTAGAGAAGGTGGCCCTTAAGAACGAAGAATTTTCCTTTGTAATGGTGGCTGGAAGGCATTTCCCCTACACGGCAAATAGCATTATGCGGGACCCAGTTTGGAATGATCATAAACCAGTATGCACGATGCTCCTAAATAAGGAAGATGCCCGTGCGATAGGGATTCACGTTGGTGAGGAAGCATGGGTGATTACCGAGGCATCTAAGGTCAGGATACCGGTTGAAGTGTCGGATATTGCCACATCTGGTACGGTAGTGATACCGCACGGGTTCGGTATGGATTACGATGGCCAGGTATATGGTGTGAACGTAAACCTCCTCACAAAAAATACCCATCGGGACAGGATTGCAGGGACACCTCATCATCGTTATGTGCCATGCCGTGTGGAGACGGTTTAAAGGAAATAGTATGAACGCGATCAAAAAGATAGGTGCTGAAACCTCCAGACTGATGCTTTGTGGAAGATCGCTGGAGGTTTTCCTGGATGAGATAAAGAGTTTCCATGGTATTGTATCCCCTGGCCTTGTACTTGGCGGGTTTTTAGTAGATTGGGCGCAGGAACTTGTCGGAGTGGAGGTGGAGGCGGATGCAATTGTTGAGACCTACCGTTGCCTGCCTGATGCCGTACAGATCTTCACCCCATGTACCATTGGTAACGGGTGGTTGAAAGTCCTAAACTGGGACAAGTTCGCCTTAAGTCTTTACGACAAGAGAAAGTTGTTGGGATATCGGGTCTGGCTTGATCTGGAAAAGGCGAAGATGTTCCCCCCTATCTACAACTGGTACATGCGCTTGGTTCCAAAGAAGGATCTCCCTTTGGAGGTTTTGGTTAAGGCATATCTCGAAGCTGGAAGATCTGTCTTATCTTGTCGTGCCATTCGTGTGACAAAATATTATGGGAAGGAAAAGAAGGGGCGCATTAAGGTCTGTCCAGGATGTGGTGAGGCTTACCCAGCTTTTCAGGGAGATCAATGCTCAGCATGCCAAGGAGAAGGGTACTATGAGTTAAGGGAATAGAATCGAATAGCAGGTCAAGCGTCTTATCAAGGCAAGAGGCAGGGTTTAAGATCACGCCAGAAAATGTTGTGTTCATATGTTGCCTTAACGCTTTCATATAACCTCCCGTAACATCCATAGCCTGACAAAGAATCAAAGCTGGGCATCTCTTAGACTTTTCAGGTCTATCTCCCAGGCACTTTCGTGACCCACTCTTACGCTCTCTTTCTGATCTCTTTAATGAACCTCCCTGCACCTTCGATGTTATATATTATCCGAACTTCCATCCCTTGAAAAGTGCTCAAATCAGCACATGCAGTGCTGCACCCCTCTACTGCCAAAATAAGCTCAACACCTTCACTTTCAGGTTTAACAAACACTACCCTGCCCTGCAAGCTTTCTTCCATGTGCCGTACCAGGGCAACCCGATCATATTCAGGATTACAGCCACCACAATACTTAAGGCCCACTCTCACCGTTTCACCCATATTACGATTCAATGCCACAGAGTTTTTTGGCCGCCCTTTGTTTCTCTTGCATATTAATGCGGCGGGAAATCATAATTCTTTGTGCCTGAGGGGAGCCTGCACCATGCATGGATTCTGTCAAATAATTTGTCGCTGCAGTCCCTAATGTAAGGTTTTCAATCAACCGCAGGATGTGCATCCGGTGTTCAGTAGGAATATCGTGATGTGCCTCGAAGTACTTTTTGAGCCATTTGGCGGTTTCAGGCGACTGCAAATCCTTTTCAGAGGGCAGGGTAACCATCAAGCCTCCTGCAATATCCTGTGCAAGCCGTGAAATTTCAAAAGGAAAACGGGTCACATTGTGTTTGTGCACATTGGCAAGCAAGATATTGACACAATACGTCCCGCTGGGCTCCTTGTGTCCTTCAGATGCACACGCAATACATCCGCAATATAGGGTTTCGTTGAGGTGATTCATCTCAACAATCTTGTCTCTGATATGCGAGGCCCTCTCCACCCCGTTATACTCGGCAGCCGTCTGGGCAGCACCTATGAGAACATCTCCCACCCCTACCTTGCATGCGTAACTCTGCCGGTGATACGCAGCAAATTGCTCTACTAATTGTCGTGAAAAGTCATACTCTTTAAACATAAATACCCGATCCCAGGGGACAAACACGTCATCAAAAACAACCAATGCCTCATGCCCTCCAAATAAGAGATTACCCTGATCCATAGTCCCGCCCTCGAGTTTCCTGGTATCACAGGACTGGCGCCCCATTATGTAGGTGATTCCCTCGGCATCACTGGGAAGGGCAAATGAGATGGCGTAGTCTTTATCTTCTTGTCTCATTGCAAGAGTGGGCATGATTATGATCTCATGTGAATTTACCGCGCCTGTCTGATGGGCCTTGGCCCCCCTGACAACGATTCCATCTTTTTTTTCTTCTACCACATGCATGAATTGATCCGGATCAGGCTGTTTATGAGGAGGCAAACTTCTATCACCCTTAGGATCTGTCATGGCGCCGTCAACAGTAAAATCGTTCTCCTGAACGTATTCAAGGTACTTCACAAACCGTTTGTAGTATTCAGTGCCGTGTTTTGCATCAATATCAAAGGTGACAATGGAGAGCGCATTAAGGGCATCCATTCCCACACACCGCTGAAAACAGCACCCTGTTTCACGACCGAGTAACCTTCCCATCTTACTTTTCTTCACTAAATCCTCAATGCTTTGGTGAATGTGTGTAAACCGGTTAATTATGGTACCGGTAATATGGGAGGTGGCAGTCATAATATCTTCATGCTCTGGACGGTGGGCCAGCTCATATGTCTTGGCAACCGCGTTCATGGATGGTCGAATAATGGGGTCATCAACCACGTTTTCTACGCGCTTTCCAAACATATACACCACTAAATTCAAGCGCCTCAGGCTTTCCTCATATTGTTCTGCGGTCATCATAGTCATTGAAGGTCTCCTTTTAATCTTCTGTTCTATGTTTATTGTCCACACAAATCTTATTATATGGGAATTTTATTCTGGTATTTATACCTTGAAATATACCATTAACTTCGCACTATAACAATAGCTGTACCCATTCCTCCGCCGGCGCAAAGGGTAGCTAAACCCTTTTTTGCATCTCTTCTTTTCATTTCATAGATAAGGGTGGTCATAATCCTGGTTCCTGTACATCCTACCGGGTGTCCAAGCGCTATTCCGCTACCATTTACATTGGTAATTTTGCGATGTAATCCCAGTACTTTTTCGCAGGCGTTTCTGAAATCGCCTCCAGATTTCCTCAACATCCATGTTCAAACCCTCTATAACTGCTCACATTATTCGATCATGCGCAGATACCTATCCTTTAATAAAATCGGGCTTGCTATATTCCGGGTCAGGGTAAGCATAGAAACCCTTCTTAGTCTTAATGCCAAGCTCTTTTCGGTCCACTTTATCCTTAAGGGCCTTAGGAGGATGGTCCTTGGGATCTTTGGATTCGTTGTAGTAGACCATCTCAATATCGTAAACCACGTCGAGTCCAACATTATCCATGAGGCCGAAGGGTCCATAGGACATTCCGCTAAAGATCATCCAGCCCCGATCGATATCCCTGAAATCGACAAAACCTTCCGCCCACATATAGAGTGCCTCCCGTTTGATTGCCCTCCAGACGCGGTTGAAGCAAAAGCCGAGGATCTCCTTTTTGACAGTCAGGGGCACCAAGCCAAGGGAGCGAACCCATGCCTTGGCAGTCTCTATGACTTCAGGTGTTGTCTTTGTTCCTCCCTCCAATAGCAGGATAGTAGAAGTGAGTGTTAAGGCACTGCTCGGGCCTGTTAGTGGCACTTTCGATCTTGGAAATCGGCAGGGAGGAGCTGTTGGTTGCAAGGATAGCGTCTCGGGGGGCCAGGGCATCGATTCTTTCAAAAGTCTGGCGCTTCAGCTCCAGATCCTCCGGGACGGCCTCAATGACGAGGTCGGCATCTCGGAGTGCCTCCTCCAGTTCCTTGCAGAACCTTATCTTGTTTGCCTCCGTTTCCACGTCCTCAGTGGGGAAGGCCGATTTTTTTCCGGCAGTCTTCATTGAGGCCTTGAGTTTTTGCATTCCGCTGTTGAATGATCCCTCATCGATCTGAGTACCCAGGGTACCGGTACCGATAACAGCAACCTTCTTAATCTTCTCTTCCATTGCTCACCCCTTCCTTTTGATTATTGGATGTATTTTTTTGAAAATTCTTAAAATTGAAGGGGGCATCATGAGCCCCTGGCCCAGAATGTCCCCTCGCAAGAGTCTCTTTATTTAAGCTCTCCTTGCACCGCGGACACCTATATTTTTTATTTCTTCCAGCTTCATAAAAAATCCCTGTCTTTATTTCTCCTTTGTCACGTTTGTTTCCCCGCCAAATCGGCCCGCGTGCCAATTTTAGAAATTGACTTTATTCAGGCCCTTCAAACCGAGGATTTGCCTGGCTTCATCGGGTGTTGCTGGTTCGATGTCAAACTCCCTGGCAATCTTGATAATCTTCTCTACCTGCTCGGCATTACTTTTGGCCATACGGCCCTTTTCCACGTACAGACTGTCCTCCAAACCAACCCGGACATTTCCTCCCATGAGCAGGGACGTCGTACACATCCTCATCTGATGACGCCCTGCGGCACACACCGACCAGACAAAATCGCCGATGGTCTGTCGCGCTGTCTGGTGGAGAAACATCAGGTTCTCCATGGTGGGTGGGATACCCCCGAGAATCCCCATAACGAACTGCAAGTAAACCGGCTTTTTGATATGGCCCTGCTGGATCATAAATGCCGCATTGTTGAGCATTCCCACATCATAGATCTCAAGCTCCGGTTTGGTCTCGTTTTCTTTGAAGAACCCGGAGAACTCCCGGAGGGTCTTGAAGGTATTGGGGAAGATTGCGTCCTCAGACATGGAGAGAAGCTGGGGTTCCCATGAAAATTTGAATTCTTCGTACTGTGAGACCACAGGGAATAAGGCAAAGTTCAGGGAGCCAAAATTAAGGGATGCCAGTTCGGGCTTGAACTCACGAATGCCTGCCACGCGCTCCTCTGTCGTCATCCCTGCCCCCCCTCCGGTTGACAGGCACAGCA
>JAFDDS010000052.1 GCA_019310745.1 Deltaproteobacteria bacterium
AGCCACTCTTACTGAACGTGAATAGACAGTCCCTGCCAAGGAAATAACAGCCACTTCCGTAGTCCCTGCCCCTATATCAACAACTAAATTGGCCGTTGGCTCAGTTATGGGTAAATCCGCCCCCATAGCCGCAGCCATGGGTTCCTCAATTAAAAAAACTTCCCTAGCCCCAGCAGACTCTGCAGATTCACGGACTGCCCTCTTTTCGACCTGAGTTATACCCGACGGAATAGATATAATTATCCGGGGCCTCACAAGAGATCTTCTATTGTGAACTTGTCTAATAAAATATCTGAGCATGGTTTCGGTGATATCAAAATCGGCAATGACCCCATCTTTCATTGGTCTAGTTGCTACAATATCTCCGGGTGTTCGCCCCAGCATTGTTTTTGCCTCTTTTCCTACCGCTAATATCTTGTTTCCTCCCCGGTCTCCCTTTCTTACCGCTACCACAGAAGGCTCATTTAAGACTATTCCTTTGCCCTTTACGTACACCAATGTATTGGCCGTACCCAAGTCAATGGCAAGATCATTGGAGAATAAACCGATTATAGGGTCTAATAGCATTGGGTCTCCTTTCCATAATTGTAATGTCTAACCTACTATACATAATTAATTTTACACAATTTATCAAATATAAAATATTACATGTCTCTTTTGTCTTGACAACTCACATAACCTATGATTATTAAAGTGATCAATTTTTTAACGAAGACACCTTAATTTATGAAACGAACATTTCAACCAAGCAACATAAAGAGATCTCGTACGCACGGTTTTCGAGCCAGAATGAGCAGTAAGGGTGGCAGAAATGTGATAAAGAGAAGGAGGGCAAAAGGCCGAAAAAGACTGTCTGTGTGACTATCATGCGTAGCAGTATTTTATACGGGTTAGGTTTTGCCCATATTTTAGCGACAAGCTTTAAAGATGGGATTGTTTTCTTTTAAACGAGAGGAGCGAATATTAAAAAAGAGGGAGTTCATTTCTTTAAAGCTTCATGGGAGACGCTATTATACAAAAAATTTTGTTGTTATTATAAAAGAAAATAGGGGGGGTATTACCAGGTTAGGCATAACGGTCAGCAAAAGGATTGGAAATTCAGTAAAAAGAAACAGGATTAAGCGATTGATAAGAGAATTCTTTAGGCTGAACAAACAACAGATTCCAAAAGGCTATGATCTTTTAATTACTGCTTTAAAAGGAAATAATGCGTTCGCCTTTTTTAAGGTACAAGAGGAGTTGGGAAACTTACTGCTAAAAAATGATGGTCCTTTCTTTTAAGCCTCGAGCTTACATAATTTCACTCATTAAACTGTATCAGGTATTAGTATCACCATTTATGCCATCCTCTTGCCGCTTTATGCCTACCTGTTCTGCCTACGCCTCCTTTGCCATTGATAAATACGGTATAATAAAAGGAGGGTTCCTCGCTTTAATTAGGATCCTTAAATGCCACCCCTTTCATCCGGGGGGCTATGATCCTCTCAAGTAAGCCCAGTTAGAATTATAGGTGGAACTTTATGCCCCGCGTGAAGGACAAATCTCCTCTAGGCATATCTCCTGGCCGCGTCCCTCACCCAGACTCATTCTAACAGGGTAAACATCCATTGAATAGCATTTTTGAGTATTGATAACATTATTTAGCGTTTTATTTGTCAATCAAGCAGCACAGATTGATAATTGTACCATTAGCTATTATAATTCACTTTGTTTTAGGGTGGGAATTTATTTATGGATAAAAAAACTTTGTTGGCTTTAGGTCTGTCTTTCCTTGTCTTCCTTGTCTGGTCATTTTTGTTTGGCCCGAAACCAACGGATACACCAACCAATAACCAGTCAGTACCCAAAAACGAGCAAAGCCAACAAAAAGATCAATCTCAACCCGTTTTAGAAGATAGGCCGATGCCCACAGGCCCAAAGCGGGACCTTGTGTTAGAGACAGGAAGAGATGCCAAAGATATCACAGTCGAAACAGACCTCTATACAGCTATTTTTTCCGGCTCTGGTCCACTCATTAAGAGCTTTAAATTAAGTAATTACCTGTCCAAGCTCGAAAAAGGTGCTCCCTTAAAAGAATTAATTCACGTTAAAAATAAAGATGGATGTGGCTTTAATCTTGGATTCTCTGGACAAAGCATGCCCAACGCTAACTGGGCTGCTTATAAGGTAAATCGCCAGAGTATTTCTATCAGAACAGGTGATCAGCCAAAGGAATTGATTTATGAGTGGGAATCACCTCAGGGAATAGGGATAACAACAAGGTTTGTTTTTTATGCTGATAGTTACAAGATTGACCTGTCAGTAATAATTGATAATAGATCTGAATACATAATTGATTATAGTCTTTTATTAAACCTGGCCCATTTCCCTCAACAGACCAAGAAGAGCTATTATGCGTTTGAGGGTATGGCCTTTCTTGTTGACAACAAACTAGAAGAGATTAAGGTCAAAAAATTAAAGGATAAGCTATTTTCTGGCCAGATATCCTGGATTGCCTATGAAGAAGCGTATTTTATGACCGCAATAATCAGTGAGGAAGACAAGAAAGCAACAGTAAAAGGCACAACCTTGCCCGATGGTGAGGTCAGAATAACTTACATAACTCCCTCGCTGAACCTCAGGCAGCACCAGAAGGCAACAGAGAGCTTTACCCTTTATCTTGGCCCCAGGGATCTCGATATTCTAAAGGCCTTAAACAAAAAGCTCGAGAAGGCTATCAACTTTGGATGGTTTGATATTATTGCTAAACCCCTCTTGGTTTCTCTTCGCTTTTTCAATAAATACCTCTCTAATTATGGCCTTTCAATTATCTTGCTCACTATTATCATCAAGATACTGTTTTGGCCTCTCACTCATAAAAGTTATCAATCTATGAAAGAAATGAGAAAACTTCAACCTATGATGGCCAAGATACGGGAGAAATACAAAGGAAATAAGCAAGAAATGCAGAAGCAGCTCATGGGTCTTTATAAAACCTATAAAATTAATCCCATGGGAGGTTGTTTGCCTATGATAGTCCAGATTCCTGTTTTTTTCGCCCTTTTTCGAGTCTTACCGAACTCGATAGAGTTACGACATGCTCCCTTTGTTCTATGGATTAAAGATCTCTCTGCGCCTGACAGGCTTTTCTCCTTCCCCTTCCAAATTCCTTTTATGGCTGCCCCCTACGGTATCCCTGTGTTAACCCTCATAATGGGAGCATCCATGTTTCTCCAGCAAAAAATGACGCCAACTACAGGAGATCCCACACAAGCTAAGATGATGATGCTTCTGCCAATCGTATTTACGTTCATGTTTATTAATTTTCCTTCTGGTTTAGTGCTTTATTGGTTAGTAAACAACGCACTATCAATAGCTCAACAATATAGGATTAATAAACAAGTGGGCTAATTTTAGGAGGAAATTTTATGTCGTCTACAGAAATAGAAGCTAAAACAACGCAAGAGGCCATTGAAAAAGCCTGTAAACATTTTAATGTAAGCGAGGAGGAGCTTGATATAGAGGTATTGGAAACCAGATCTGTTGGAATTTTTGGTTTAGCAGGCAACAAGAAGGCTAAAATCAGGGCAACACCAAAGAGGGATGATAGCACTGCGCTTGCCCAAGAAATACTCACAAAAATAATTTCATTGATATCCCCAGATACAAAGATATCTGCAAGGAAAACAGTTGATGATATCATTTTAAACATAGAAGGGAATAATCCTGGGATCCTAATAGGACCTAAGGGTAAGACCTTAGAGGCATTGGAGTTTATTATCAATAAGGCAGTAAATAAGGCATCTGAAAAAAAGGTAAGAGTAATTGTTGATGCAGAGAATTACAGGCAAAGAAGAGAGGAATTTTTAGAGAGACTGGCATTTAGAATGGGCGAAAAGGCGAAAAAGACAAGTAAAACTGTCACAATAGATCCAATAAGCCCACACGACAGAAGAATAGTTCATCTTGCCCTTAAAGAAGATTACCAGCTCCAAACAAAAAGTAATGGTGAAGGTTTCTTTAAGAGTGTGTTTATTATTCCAAACAAAAAAAAGATCGATAAAAACCAAAATGATTAGTCCCGGGTTACTTCTTCTATTATGGATTATAAAGAGGAGACCATTGCTGCTATAGCTACTCCGATAGGGGTAGGCGGTATAGGAATAATTAGGATTAGTGGGTATAATGCTGAAAACATCGCACGGAAAATTTTTCGATCAAAGACCCCCATTAAATCATTTGATAGTTTTCGCCTTTACCTAGGCCATATTATCGACCCCAAATCAAACCTTCCTGTCGACGAAGTTCTGCTTTCCGTAATGCACGCCCCCTTCTCTTATACCCGAGAAGACGTGGTCGAAATTAATTCTCACAGTGGCTACGCAATCCTGTCATATATGCTCCAGATAATTCTTCAAGCGGGCGCCAGACTGGCCAAGCCTGGTGAATTTACCCTCAGAGCCTTCCTTAACGGGAGGATCGATTTAACCCAGGCCGAAGCGATTATAGACTTGATAAATGCGAAAGGTGATATTTCAATGAGGTTGGCAACCGGCCAGCTTATTGGAGGATTAAAAACAAAAATTAATGAAATTAGACAAGTGCTCATCGAAATCCTTGCAGACATAGAGTGTTTCATAGATTTTCCTGATGAAGAATCTTCTAAAGCAACAAAACCACACACAGCAGATCGTCTAAACGAAAAGATTATAAAGCCAATTAAAAAGCTCATAGCAGCCTATACGCAAAGAAGGATATGGCATGAGGGTACCGCCGTAGTTATAGTCGGTAAGGTTAACGTTGGTAAATCGAGCATTTTAAATAGGTTTTTACAGGAGGACAGGGCAATCGTTACTCCAACACCAGGAACAACGCGCGATATTCTCGAATATACTGTTACTATCGAAGGGCTTCCTTTAAAGTTCGTGGATACAGCCGGTATACGAAAGGTTAGAGGAGAGGTCGAAAGAAAGGGTGTAAACTTAACAAACACGCAACTTGGCCTGGCTGATCTAACTCTTTTGGTGATCGACCGAAGCAGACTTTTAAATAAATACGATTTAACTCTTTTGCGAAAAGTTGATAAAAGGGCCACTATAGTTATTATAAACAAAACTGATCTTCCCGCGAAATTAAGTAAAAAAAAGATCGATGCTGTATTTCAACGCCTTCCCAAGGTTCCTGTTTCGGCCCTCACAGGTGAAGGATTTGAAACGCTCAATGAAGTAATCTTTAATAAGGTGGTTAATAGGAATATAGATATGTATCCAACGCCTATTGTTCCTAATATAAGACATAAAACTACATTAACTAACGCCTCTATGTTTTTAGAGAAAGCATCTAAAAATTTAATAGCTGGTTTTCCATTGGAAATAGTAGCAGCGGATCTTTTGTGGGCGAAAAATGCTTTAGATGAAATAACGGGAAATAAAACAACTGAAGAGATATTGGACAACATTTTTAGTAAATTTTGTATCGGCAAATAATCCCGTAATAATTCCCTATAATTGTCACGCTTAGAGTTAAGAAATATATTGTAAATAATAGCCTAATATTCTATACTTCGATATGAATAAAGATTTATTAATGTATGTTTCTAGACCGCGCCAAAAGTCTTATCGTATTAGGTAAAAAATGGCCTGATTGTAGATTTAGTTTTTACCGGGATAACATTAGAGTCACGCCTTACATATTAAATCTATCCACATAGATCGATAGAGACACTTAATAATACAACATTAAAGCAAGGAGGTAAGAAAATATGAATTTTGAATTATCTGAAGAACTGCAAATGCTTAAGGATATGGTTCGTAATTTTGTAGACGAGAAAATTTCTCCATTTGCAGATGAATGGGAAGAAAACCACCATTTCCCATACGAAGAGGCTATTAAACCGATGGGTGAGTTGGGTTTTTTCGGCACAGTTATCCCTGAGGAATACGGGGGAAATAATACTCACTGAGGAAATTGCCCGTGGTTGTAGTGCATTAAGGGTTCAGGTTAATATGCAGACAACAGGCAATGCCTTCACCATCCACCATTATGGCAGTGAGGAGGTAAAAAGGAAATATATTCCCAAGCTGGTGAGTGCCGAGTATGTAGGGGCATTCGCAATGACAGAGCCTAACGCCGGATCTGATGTTATGTCTATGAAATCAACTGCCGAGGACAAGGGAGATCACTGGCTCTTAAA
>JAFDDS010000053.1 GCA_019310745.1 Deltaproteobacteria bacterium
TCTTTTTTCAGCCATTGCGATATACATTGCCCACATCACTGCAGCTGGTGGATTTATGGTCATAGAGGTGGTGATCTTGTCAATAGGAAGGCCATCAAACAATATTTCCATATCCTTTAATGTATCGATTGCAACACCACATCTGCCACATTCCCCTCGCGATTTTGGGGAGTCAGTATCATATCCCATTAAGGTGGGCATATCAAAGGCTGTGGATAGGCCTGTCTGACCCTCATTTACAAGAAGGTGAAATCTCTCATTGGTATCTTTGGCAGAGCCCAGACCTGCAAACATCCTCATGGTCCATAGTTTTCCCCTATACATAGTTGGTTGAACACCCCTGGTAAACGGGTATTGATTCGGGAATCCTATATCGTTCGAATAATCAAGATCTTTAATGTCGAATGGGGTATAGAGGCTTTGGACAGGATGGTCTGAAACAGTAGAAAATCGCTTTAATCTTTCAGGAGCCTTTGCAATAGATTCTTTATAAACCTTTTGCCATTTTTTAGTATCTCCATCTATTTTCTCTATGTTTTCTTTTGTAAACATCATAGCCCTCGATTAAAAATTTTCAGTATTTACTCAAAATTAAAAAGAAGGACATGGGTACCCTCGAGAAGAAGAAATTTTATCCGCCTGAGGTGAGTTAACATTTCACCTTAGTATATTTCCAAGAGGGAACTCTATGTAATAGGGCACGCAACCTTTTGAGCAATTAAAATTTCCCTAATAATGAGCTGGCTATTGTATTTTTTTGTATCTCTTTTGTCCCTTCATAAATTTCTGTTATCTTAGCGTCTCTATAAAAACGTTCTACCTCATATTCAAGCATATAGCCGTATCCGCCTAATAGTTGAATAGCCTCATCAGCTATTTCAACTGCTGATCGGGCTGCATACATCTTTGCGATGGAGGTTAATTTTGGGTCTATTTTTCCCTGATCGAAATTCCAGGCTGATTTATACACTATAAGACTTGCCAATTCTATCTTGGCTGCCATATCTGCAAGTTTGTGCTGTGTGACTTGAAATTGAGCAAGCTTTTTTCCAAACTGGGTCCGCTCTTTGCAGTATGCAAGCGCACGATCAAAGGCTCCCTGGGCAATCCCAAGGGCTTGGGCTGCTATTTCTATTCTACTCTCGTCAAAAAATTCAAGCACATGATAAAATCCCTTGTTTTCTTGACCCACAAGATTTGTGACAGGCACCCGCACATCATTAAATGAAAGCTCCCCGGTTGATGTCATCTTTATTCCCATTTTTTCACCAACATCTGCAGAAGAATATCCGGGTGTTCCTTTCTCAACAATGATGACAGATTGGCCACGATAGGGTGGCTTTACTTCGAAATCTGTCTGGCAAAGAACCATGGCAAAGTCACTAATGGTCCCATTGGTAATAAATGTTTTTACTCCGTTTATTATGTATTCATCCCCTTTTTTTATTGCAGTTGTATCCATAAGAGTGATATCGCTTCCGTGGTCTGGCTCAGTAAAACCGCCGCTGGAAATTGCCTCCCCTTTGGTGAGAGGAATCAGGTATTTTTCTTTCTGTTGGTCGTTTCCAAATCTTAAGATGACCTCAGATGAAAAGTCGGCTAAGCTGAGGGCGACACCGATTCCTGAATCTTGTCGGCAGAATTCCTCCACAACAAGGATATTCTCAAAGACACCATACTCCTGTCCTCCGTATTTTTCTGGATAATGAATCCCCATAAAACCAAGTTCACAGGCCTTTTTCCAGATCTCTAAGGGAAAAGTGTGGTTCCTTTCATGTTCAAGGGCTATCTCTTTGTCAAACTCTCCTTTTGCAAATTCTCTTGCTGCCTTCTGGATCTCTTCTTGTTCCTTATCTAATTTAAATTCCATTTTTCTCCCATATCTAAATAAGTTCGCCTTTAAACTCGGCTTTTCTTTTTTCTAAAAATGCCCCCATTCCCTCTCTGGCATCCTCACTTGCCATGCACATACCAAATGCATCGGATTCCATGTAACAGCCTGTTCTCAGATCCTGATCATATCCTCGTTCGATTGATTCTTTGACTGCCCGGATAGCAACCTTACCCTTTGAAGCCAGTACCTTTGCCACTTTCATTGTCTCTTCCCATAAGGACTCTTTTGGAAATACTTTGTTTACAAGTCCAATGTCTTTGGCCTCCTGAGCACTTATCATTACTCCCGTCATGCAAAGCTCCTTGGCCATTGCTTTGCCAACAAGGCGAGATAGCCTCTGGGTACCGCCAAATCCCGGAATAATCCCTAAATTTATCTCTGGCTGACCGAACATAGCAGAATCAGCAGCATAGATAAAATCACATGCCATTGATATCTCTGTTCCTCCACCAAGGGCAAAGCCATTGACGCAGGCAATTACTGGAATGGATAAGGCCTCTAATTGAAAGAGGAGTTCCTGACCTTGTCGTGAGAAAAATTTCCCTTCTAATGGGGTATGATCCCTCATCGAGACTATGTCCGCTCCTGCAACAAACGCCTTATCTCCCTCTCCTGTCAATATAAGAACCTTTATGGATGTATCCGTGTCGATTTTTTTCAGGACATCTATCATCTCAGATACAACGCTTGGATTAATAGCATTGAGTACCTTGGGTCGATTAAATTTAATTATGGCGATATTGTCTTCTTTGCTAAACAGAATAGTTTCATACGACATGGTGAGCTCCTTTTTTGATTCACTATTTTTGATTGACTATTGACGATTGAATTGTATCAATTTTCACTATCCAATTATCAATTGTCAATAATGACTACACCCTTTCAAGGGCCATAGCCATACCTTGACCTCCACCGATACATAAGGTGGCAAGACCTAACTCAACATCGTTTCTGACCATCTCATTCATCAGGGTTATTATAATTCTGGCACCAGTGCAGCCAATTGGATGGCCTAGAGATATACCACTTCCTAAAAGGTTTGTTTTGTCAAGATCGAACCCTAACTCCCGTATACAGGCAATGGCCTGAGAGGCAAAGGCCTCATTGAGCTCAATTTCACCAAAATCGCTTATCTCCAATCCAGTAGCTTTTAGAACCTTTCTCACTGCAGGAATAGGCCCCAATCCCATAAAAGCGGGATCGATAGCCCCTGATGCATATGCCTTAATTTTCACTATGGGTTTCAGGCCCAACTCTTTTGCCTTTTCGGTTGACATTAATAGAAGTGCAGCAGACGCATCATTAATACCAGAGGCATTACCTGCCGTCACGGTTCCATCTTTTTTAAATGCAGGCCGGAGCTTTGCCATCTTTTCAACGCTGGTATCCATGGGGCGTTCATCGGTATCAAAAATAAGGGGATCACCTCTGCGTTGTGGAATGATAACAGGCGCAATTTCCTGCTTAAAGATGCCATCTTTTATTGCCGTTAACGCTCGCGCATGGCTCATGGCCCCCAGTTCATCTTGTTCCTGACGGGAGATCCCGTATTTTTCAGCAATATTTTCAGCTGTTAAACCCATGTGGTAGCCATAAAAGATTTCCCAAAGACCATCGAAAACCATCAGGTCCACCAACTCAGTATTGTTCATCCTGGCACCCCACCGGGCGGTATTTGATCCATACGGAGCCATGCTCATATTCTCCATGCCGCCCGCAAGGATAATGTCCTTCTCGCCCTCCCGTATAGCAAGTGCGGCAAGGGCTGCTGCCTTCATGCCTGAGGCACAGACCTTGTTTACGGTAAAGGCATTGGTTTCCTTGGGAATGCCTGCATGTATCAAGGCCTGCCTGGCAACGTTTTGCCCTTGGCCTGCACCAAGAACGTTACCCATGATTACCTCGTCAATGTTTATTGATTGAAAGGAATCATCGTAATCATAGGCATTTTTTTCCAATTCAATCATGTCCGAACCTTTAAGGGCATCTGGCTCAAAACTTGTGAGTTTTTCAGAAGCGAAAGGTCTCAGCCCGAGTCTTTTCAAGGTTTCCTTTAATATCAAGGAACCTAAGGTAACCACTGACGTGCTCTTGAGTGATCCTCCAAAAGAACCAATAGGTGTTCTCATGCCTCCAACAATTACTACATCTCTCATATACGTTTCTCCTTCGTTAATGTTAGCTGGTTTAGGAAAATATTTATTGGTTAAAGGTGCTTTTATATATTCTTTTTGACTAATTTAAGTCAAGTGAAAATGGCTTCGCAAAGGTAAAAAAGAAAATATTGCCTGGAATTATTTTTTTTAAATTATTTTTGTTGACAACATCAAAACATAGTTACATTATAGCTAAATTGTAATCACATTTTAGTAATAGGAATATACATTTATTTTTTAACCATGATTGGTTACGTGAGTATACAGCGTCTCTTTACGTTGAAATATTGAGAAATACGAGATGAATAAAAACAAAAAATACATCATTGGCATGGAAGAAGACTCAAAGAAGGTGAAATTTGAGATCTTTGGTGAGGAAATGCTTGAGAAAGAGGTTAAACTCAGCGGCAATAGTGGCCGGGTATATCTTCCTCCTGATTGGGTCGGAAAACATGTCAAGATAATCAGAACAGATTAGTCACTTAACGTTAACATAAGGAGTTTCCTATATTGCAAAACCTTATCATAAGAAACTTAAAGATAGGTGATTCACAAGATATTTCTCGAATTCAAGAATCAATCACAAAGGAACCGAGCACAATCGATTATCATAAGGTTGTTCAAGAAGAGGTAAAGAAAGACAACAGCGTCAACGTTGTGGCAGAGCTTGATGGTAAGGTGGTAGGATTTATCATTACCTATCTACTCCATGGTGGGTTTGGTCTGGAAAAAAGTGCATGGATTGGGCTTTTTGGTGTTGAGCCAAAATATATGGGAAGTGGAATCGGAAAAAGGATGGCCAAAGAGGTGTTTGATGAACTGACGAAAATGAATATCAAAAATATTTTTACATCCGTTAAGTGGGACTCAGTTGACCTCTTATCCTTTTTTAAGTCCCTCGGATTTGATAGATGTAACTTTATTAACTTAAAGAAAGTAATTGATTGAGTATCTCTTTAAAGTAAGAGAACAAGCTATTAGTAAACAAGAAAAGATAAACAAGATAACTGAATCGGAATTATAAAAAAATAACTTCAGCAACGTAGGCAATTTCAGCCTTCACCCGACGGGTGAAGGTTGTTTTGAATTAAGTGCCTTTAGCCCATGATAATCTAAATAGTATACCACGGATTCAGGTAATTTAGAAAGGAAAAAAAATGAGGTACGCAGAGACTGGGTTTAATTTAGAAGTTGATCTATCCCGAGGAAACATTGAGAGGGTAGAAACCGACCCAAGAGAAACCGAACTCTATCTTGGGGGTCTAGGTACAAACGCTAAGATATTATGGGATAGGGTTCCCCCTGAAGTTGAACCTTTTTCTCCGGATAATCTACTCATATTCAGCGCCGGTCTTTTATGTGGAACACCTGCTGTCGGATGTAACCGTACCATTGTTTCTACCATTTCTCCTCAGACTTTGTTAATGGCATATTCAATGATGGGGGGATTTTGGGCGCCAGAATTAAAGTATGCCGGTTATGACAAAGTGATCATTCGCGGCAAATCCCCCAACCTGGTTTATTTGTGGATAAACAATGACAAAGTAGAAATACGTGATGCATCTCATTTGCAGGGAAAAGGCGCTATTGAAACTGCAGAATTTATTAAAGAGGAGTTAAAAGAGCCGAAGGCTCAGGTATCTGCAATTGGCCTGGCCGGTGAAAATAGGGTTTATTTTGCTTCCATTGAGCAGGGTAGGTCGAGTGCCAGCCGGGGTGGAATAGGCGCCGTTATGGGAGACAAAGGATTAAAAGCGATAGCTGTTCGTGGAACAAAGGACATCAATAGTGCCCGACCCGTTGAATTTATGGAGCT
>JAFDDS010000054.1 GCA_019310745.1 Deltaproteobacteria bacterium
TCTTATGGACTGCCTGATAATTTAAAAGAATTAGGGTTTACACTTGGAAGGATGAAGACAGGGACCCCTGCACGATTAAAAAAATCAACCATAGACTTTACCAAATTTGAAAAACAAGAAGGGGACGCGAATCCCAGACCATTTTCCCTTTTTACAAAAGAGATCAAAATCAACCAGATTCCCTGCTACATTGGCCATACCAACAAGAAAAGCCATCAGATCGTAAGAGACAATTTAGAGCGCTCGGCCCTTTATGGAGGAAAAATTACTGGGGTTCCTGCACGGTATTGCCCCTCCATAGAAGATAAGATAGTGCGGTTTTCTGACAGGGACAAACATCAGATCATACTCGAACCTGAGGGGATAGATACAGAGGAAATTTACGCGAGCGGTTTGGGAAATAGCCTCCCTATGGATATACAGATTCCTTTTGTGAGATCTGTTGAGGGATTGGAAGAGGCTGAGATCATGAGACCAGCGTATGCAATTGAATATGATTATATCGACCCTTTGCAGCTGTTTCCCACTCTTGAAACAAAACGTACCAAAGGATTATATATGGCTGGCCAGATCAATGGAACCAGTGGATATGAGGAGGCAGCTGGACAAGGGATGTGGGCAGGGATTAATGCGGCATCAAAGATTCAAAAACGACCACCTTTTCTCCTTGATCGATCAGAGGCATATATTGCGGTTATGGTAGATGATCTGGTTACCAGAGGAACACAAGAGCCTTACAGGATGTTTACTTCCAGGGCAGAATACAGACTCATCTTACGAGAAGATAATGTGGAGCAGAGATTAATAGAAAAAGGTAATGAATTAGGTCTTATTCATGATGAAACAGTGGTTGAGATGAAAGAAAGACAGAGAGAGATCTCCGCAGAGGCTCATAGGATAAAAAGTACCGTAATAGCTCCCTCAAAAAAGGTAAATGATTATCTGGTGAAGTCAGGATCAAGTCCAATAAAAAATGCAACCTCCTTGGGTCAAATCCTCAAAAGGCCGGAGTTAAGTTATCAAAATATTGCCACCTTAGATGAACACACTAAAAAGATAGACGAAAGCATTGCACAGAAAGTTGAAATTGAGATAAAATACGAAGGATATATTCAGCGGCAACTAAATGAGGTTGAGAAATTCAAAAACTTAGAAAAGATAAAGATTCCACAAGAGTTTGATTATACCAAGGTCCATGGCCTTTCTAATGAATTAAAAGAAAAACTTCTCCTTATAAAACCTATCTCCTTAGGTCAGGCATCAAGAATACCAGGTATTACACCTGCTGCAATCTCAATCATTATGATCTATCTTAAAAAGGGTGGCTCATTATAACAAAAGAGTTACTTGTTACTGGAGCCTTTTTGCAGTGGGAGGGTGAGAGGTGATAGAATTATAGTTTTAATCGCTTTTTATAACCCAAAAAGCTCGAAATCGAATATATAATTATCGCCACCCAAACAAAACCAAATGAAATCGCATGTGTTCTGGTAAACAGCTCTTTGTAAAGAAACACGCCTAAGAGCAATTGACCAGTCGGTGCAATATATTGCAAAAAGCCAACCGTTGAATACTGGATCCTTCGTGCACCATAAGTAAAGAGAAGTAATGGTATTACAGTTACCAAACCTGCTCCTGTGAGTAATACATCCGTGTGTAGACCAATAGAGAAAAAGGCTCCTGATCCTTTAATACCCAAAGTGATAGCATAGGCAAGAGCAATAGGTGTGAGAATAGCCATCTCGAATAATAGACCGACCATTGATCCGGCTTTGGCTGTTTTTCGGAGCAATCCATAAGTTCCAAAAAAAAATGCAAGGGTAAAGGCGATCCATGGTACTCGACCATAATGCAACGTTAATAAGAGCACTCCAATAAACGCGAGCACTACTGAAAGAACTTGCCATCGGTATAAGCGTTCCTTCAAAAAAATCATACCCAAGCAAACATTCACAAGCGGATTAATGAAATACCCAAGGCTTGCTTCAACAATTTGATTTGTATTAACGGCCCAAATATACGTTAACCAGTTAGCACCAAGTAAAAATGATGTGAGTAGAAAGCGTGGTATATCCCGGGGGAGTGATATGATGTATTTGGCTTCCTTCCATCGCCGCTGAAGAGAGACTAAACATATCATAAATACCAACGACCAAATCACCCGATGAGCCAAAATCTGTGTTGAAGGTACATGCTGCAAGGCCTTCCAGTATATAGGGAAAATTCCCCAGAGAAAGAATGCACTGATAGTGGTTATTGTACCTTTGGTAGTGTTATCCATTTGCTACACAGTAAAGAATTCACGCCTGAAGACGTGGCTTTGATGTATCTTCAAAAGGGGATTCGTTATGCCTGTCCACCATCGTGATGCCGGGCGGGCTCCGATGGCGGGCAGGCCAAAGAACTCTGACCACGACCAGCGGACGCGGTCTTTCAAAATGCAACAAATGATTGGTAACATTTTAGGTTTTTGATACATTGACCCTCTCTGTTTACCGCCATCTTTTAAAAATCTAAGTTATTATAATTATTGCAATAAACGTTGATTTACCAATGAAATGAATTCACTGTATCTTACAAAAAAATAATCGAGAAAAAGAAAATCCTTTTTAGTGCATTATATGCTATTACGCAACAAATCTTTTAAGCACTTTTTCGTCTTATTTAGATTATACCAATACATGAACATCCTTCCGCCTTAATTTCCTATAACTATGGCAAAGGTTTTTTCGGCATGTAATTGAAATAGTCACGCTATATGTAGTATATTAATCTTCTATTTTTACAATATACAGTCTTTTTCCCTTGACAATTTATGCTCTTTAGTCCATAGAGAAAAAAATTAAGCTTTATTCTAAATCTCTCATTTATTACAGGCACATTCTTTGTATAATACTATAAATTTTATGGCCTCATATCAAAAGAGTCCAGATCCATTTATTACCTTGACAAAGTTAAAAAATGCTGTACATTACCAATCCCGAAAAAGCGGCTCCATAATTATGTATAGCGATGTAACGAAAAAACACAAACAAGGAGACATGTATTGTCAATAGAGATAGAAAGGTCTGTATTAAAAAAGGCCTGTATGGAAATGATTGAAACCATTCTTTTCAGTCTTCCCAATGCATTCAAGGGCACAATCTATCAAATTGGAAAGCCACCAGATCTGATTGCAGAAAGAATCACATCCGGAATAATTGACGATGGTAAAGGAAAGATTTCATGGGGTCTTCCGGCAAAATCCGGATACAATTCTCCAGGTAAACCATGGCTTGAATTCAGGGATCAACCAGGTCGCCCCCTTGAGGCCATGTCATGGTGTGTTGAGAAACAGAAGAGCTGGACATCTGAAGATCCAGAAAAAGATGCCCGAAATCTCAGATTTCAGGTTGAAGGAATAACGAAAGATTTCCACCATATGGAGCCGGTACTTGTTCTCAAATCGGATCTTACATTAGACATGCATTCCTCTCTTAACTACCCAAATGATTATAAAGGAAATACCATATGGAAAGACAGTGACTATATTGTGGTTGCTGTCATCAAGATACATTTCCATCCCTTTACGATAAAGATTGGCAGTCATGAGACCAAGATCATTAAAAAACTTTCGCGTTCTCTCGGAACCGAATTACTGTCTTACCAGTTACGGCAGGATTCTATGAAGACCATGGAACAATTGGCAACGGACAGGTTAAACGCATGTAACATACTTGCAGATTCACTACGGAATGCCATCACAAAGTCAGGACTGATTTTTTCTCTTGTTAAACAGGAAATAGGATACCTCAGGGATCAGTGGGAACAGGCATTGATCGAAGACCGTAAAGAAAATAATATGAAAGTCGAGGCTATAAGGGACTTAAATGAAATTTTAACAAGTCTGGGTGATGGATATGAAGATCTCAAGGAAGATTTGGTGGATGCACAAAACAAATTCTTAGAACTTTCTCTTCCACCGGAAAAGGGTGAGAATTGGGTAGGTATGCAGATAGAGGAGAGATGGAAAGACCTTCTTTATGAATGTCCACAGGACGATCACAAAAGGAGGATAGTGTGGGAAACCATTGATAAATTGAAAAAGTCTCTTCATTTTGGTCAAGACCCTGATATCATTGCAAATTATAATAAAATACCGGAGGAGCTTAAAAAGGAGTGGGTTAATCTCATGTACAGAAACAATGATAAATTCGATGATTCAGCCCTTGATCGGCTCATCAAGGTACTGGCTAATTCAGCACTCACGATACCATCTCGGGAAAAATCAAAGAAAACATTGACCCAACTTAAGGCCCTTGCACAGACTATGAACCAGCTTGAACAAAATACAAATTTTCTCTTGGATAGAATTCTTAATGGAAGTGAAAAAAGTCTAATTTCTGGGGCTTTAAAAAATATTACTGTGAATTCTTAAGCTCATGCTACGCTCACAAATTCATCTATCCCTTTATGACTGCCTGTGAACATCTGCCTGAGGAGGTTGTAGGTCCTCTGGGCAAGCCCAGGATCATGCTCAACCAGTCTAAATGCCTCTTCCCTTGCCTCAGATAGTATCTCTGCATCCCTCATAATTTTTGCAACCCTAAACTGGTAGAACCCTGATTGCCTCTCGCCCAGAAATTCTCCTGGGCCCCTAATGGCAAGGTCTTCTTCAGAAATCCTGAATCCATCTGTAGTTTTCTCTATAATTCCCAGCCTCTTTTTGGCACTGGCCGAATTCCTGTAGGAGGCCAAAAGAAGACACTTGGAGGGGTAAGCACTTCTCCCTACTCTCCCCCTAAGCTGATGAATCTGCGAAAGGCCAAACCTCTCGGCATTCTCAATGACCATAATGGTAGCATTGATAATGTTTATACCCACCTCGATAACTGTCGTGGAAACCAGGATACCTATGAGTCCTTCTTTGAATTTCCTCATTATCTCTTCTCTTTGATCCAGAGACATCCTTCCATGGATCAAAGCTATATGGAAATCTGGAAAAATATCTCTGAGCTTCCCAGCCATATTTGTGGCATCTTTAAGGTCCATCTTTCCTGACTCTTCTATCAGAGGATACACTATATAAGCCTGTCTTCCCTTTTCTATCTCCTCTCTCAAGATTTCATATACCTTGCCTCGATCCCTTTCATGGAACAGCTTAGTCTGAATGGGCTTTCTCCCAGGAGGAAGCTCGTCGATGACAGATATGTCAAGATCCCCATATACGGTGAGTCCCAGTGTTCTCGGAATAGGCGTAGCAGTCATGGTGAGTACATCTGGTCTTGTTCCTTTCTGCTTGAGAATAGCCCTCTGTGCTACTCCAAATCTGTGCTGCTCATCAATGATCACGAGTCCAAGCCTGCCAAACTTTACACTTTCTTGAATGAGGGCATGGGTACCTATCAGAATATCTATAGTACCCTTTTTTGCCCTACCCCTCACTTCATCGGCAACGTTATTCATCCCGCTTGTAAGAAGTGCTACTCTGAGATTCATATTTCGGGTGAGCTCAAGGGTACTGAGATAATGCTGTTCAGCAAGAAGCTGCGTAGGTGCCATAAACGCAACTTGATAACCATTCCTTACTGCCACCCATGCAGCCATAAATGCTACCGCGGTCTTACCGCAGCCTACATCACCTTGAAGTAGCCTGCTCATTGGAAATGGTCTGCTCATGTCCGTGATAATCTCATGAATTACACGTGCTTGTGATCCCGTGAGCTTAAAAGGAAGAAAATCATAAAGCTCTTGAATACCTTGTATTGCAAAGGCTATCCCTCTTTGCCGGGAAGTCTTGCTCTTTTTGAGTGCGAGCGCAAGTTGGAGCATGAAGAACTCGTCAAATATGAGCCTTCTCTGTGCCGGTGAT